>JAISRW010000100.1 GCA_031273405.1 Treponema sp. | reverse complement strand
CGCAAGCTGCGCCTTATCGTAATAAACCTGGTTGGAAATTTCACCGTTGATCTTCCCGTAGTCCCCGTCCTTGACAGAGCCGTCCTTTTGCCAGGTCACAAAGCCGCAGCCGGTTATTTCCCCGCCTGCTATGGTGAGGGTCACTTCCCCCCAGGCCCCCGTATCATCCGCCCCGCTCTTCCCCGTATAAACCCCGTCCCTGTAGCCGCCCTTCCCGCAGCCCCCCAACAGCATCAGAATCAAAATAAAAACCACACCCGTCTTTTTCACATTCATATCCTCCTCTCTCTTCACCCTCCACCTTCCACCCTTCACCCTTCACTCTTTCTTCCCATTCTTAAGGATCTTCGCGATCCTCCCGTGCTCCAGCACCACCGTCCGTTCCGCATCCTCGGCTACTTCGGGGTCATGGGTCACCACAATGATGGTGCTGCCCCCGGCGTGGAGTTTCTTGAAAATCTCGATGACAATATTCTCGTTGGCCTCGTCGAGATTTCCGGTGGGTTCGTCGGCCAGGATAAGTTTGGGATAATTGATCAGCGCCCTGGCGATACAAACCCGCTGCTGTTCGCCCCCCGAAAGCTGGCTGGGAAGGTGTTTCGCCCGCCCGGCAAGGCCGACCCGGTCAAGGGCTTCCATGGCTTCCTTCTCGTCAGGGAGGCTGTGGTAGTACTGGGCCACCATCACGTTTTCCAAAGCGGTGAGGTAATTTACCAGATGGAACTGCTGGAAGATAAGGCCGATCTTGTCCCTCCTCACCGTGGTAAGATTTCTGTCGCTCTCTTTGGAGATATTGAGCCCGTCAAGAAAGACGGTCCCGGCGGAGGGCTTATCCATGCAGCCGATGATATTCATCATGGTGGTCTTCCCGGAACCCGAGGGGCCCATGATTGCCAGCCATTCCCCCTGCTCAACCGTGAGGTTTATATCCTGCAGGGCTTTGAGATTTCCGTAGGCCTTCGATATGTCCTTTAACTCCAGCAAATTCATTTTACTCTCCTCTTAACACAATAGCGGGATCAACTTCGGTGGCGTTCCTCACGGGAATGACGCAGGCCAGAACGGTGATCGTTATTGACGCGGCCAGGGTCAAAAGCACGAACAGGGGCTGGAAGGCGATGGACCGGTTGAACACGTTGAGCCCTACCGCCTGGGCGAAAACAAAGCCCGCGATCGCCCCCAGAACGCCGCCAAAGCCGCCGAGGAAAACGCCTTCCCCCATAAATTCCTTCACCAGGCTCCGGTTGGAAGCCCCCAGGGCCTTCCGCAGCCCGATTTCCCGGCGGCGCTCCGCCACTACCGCCATCATGGTAGTAGCAACGCATATCATGATGAGGAGGAGGACAATAACGCTCACCAGGGCTATCAGGGCCTGGAGCTTAGTCAGCACCGTACCCTCCGAATCGGTAAGGCGCTTGACCAGCCGGGGACTCACGCCAGGAACGTTAGCGCTGATTCTTCCCGCAAGGGCTTCCAGGGTTTCGGCATCCGCGGAGATGCTGCACTCCACCACATCGATCTTGCCCTTCTCTCCAACCATGGCCTCAAAATCGCCCAGGGACATAAAGACGAAGGCTTCCTCGGCGCCTCCGGTCTGGAGAAGGCCGGACACGGTAAATTTGACGCTAAAAGCGTTCCCCCCGGCGCCGGTTCCGGTAAGGGTAAAAGCGCTTCCCGGCAGGAGGCGGATCATGTCCGCCACCTCCTGCCCTATCAGGGCTTCGCCGGCGGCCTCGGGCCAGCGGCCCTGGACAAGCCAGTAGGGGCTTGCCCTTCGCGCGCCGGGCAGATCCGTCCCCGCCGCCATAAAGGGCTGCTCGTTGATCTTTACCAGATGGTAACGGTAGGGGGCTATGCCGGTGATGCTTCCGGCGGGCAAAAAGGCAAGAGCCTCCTCCATCAGTTCCGTACTCATCACCGCCTCGTTCCCCGACGGCAGGATGATAAAATTCGCCCCGTAGGAACGGAACTCCTGGCCCATCTGCCGGGGGATATCGTAGTAAATAGTAACAAGCCCCGAGAGTATAGTCGCCCCTATGGTCACCGCCAAAAGGGCCACCAGCATGCGGGACTTTCGCCTGAGGAGGGAACTCAGCACCATCTTGAGGTAGAAACGCTGTTTGTTCATCTTCTCCCTTCCTTTGCAACAGGCTCCCTCTTAACGGCCATGGAGAACCTCCGCCGGTCTGAGGGAGAGGAGGAGCCTGATGGAGGGTATGCTTCCGACCATGGTCACCAAAAACACCAATACCGCCACCAGGGGGATGACCACGGGCTTAATCGCGATGGAGGAAGAAAACACCGTATGGCCGATGATCTGGGCAAAGCCCAAGCCGCCGAAGTAGCCGAGCAAGCCGCCGGCGATGCCGGTGATGAGAACCTCCGTAAGCACGAGCCGGGAGATTGGGCCGTCCCAGGCGCCCACCGCCTTGAGGAGGCCGATCTCGGCGGACCGTTCCATCACGTCGGCGGTTACCAGGTTGGAGATGCCCAAGGCTGAACCGGCAAGGCTCAAAACCGTGATGAGGAACATGAGGAGTTGGGTCTTTTCCAGAATCGCCCCCTCGGACTCGGCAACCTGCCGTATGGGTTTGGAGACCGAGTCGGTCAATACCTCGTCGATCTGATAGCAGATGGCGCTGACATAGGCGGTGCAGTACCAGGTTTCCCAATCCTTTATCGAGAGGCTCTTGGGGTCCTGGGCGGCCCGGCGGGAAAGCTCGTTGTCCGGCGTCGTGAGGGCGCTCACCTCTACCTGGCTCACCAGGCCCGGCTTGGCCGCCAGTTCCTGGGCGCTTGAGAGGGGGGCGTAGATAGACTCGTCTTCATCCCCGCCGGCGTGGAAGATCCCCTCCACCCTAAAGCTCCGCTCCGCCCCCTTCCCGTCAGAGGCACGGAGGGAAAGGGTGTCCCCCAGGGAGAGGCCGCGGCGCCGGGCCGCTTCCCGGCCCACCATGACGGCGCCGGTATCCTCGTCGCTAATCCACCGGCCCTCTACGTCCCACCAGCTTTTCATGGGCCGCATGCCCGTAACCAGGGTTTCGCCGGTAGGGAGATCCAGCCGGCGGTTGAACCATGTCCCCACCAGGCGGACGGGCGCGGCATCTCCGGCGTCAACGCGGGTATAAAGGTAGGGGGTAAAGTCGACGATATTAAAAGCCCAGAAAATTGTTTTTATCTTTCCCAACTCTTCTTCGTTAAGGTACTTGTCCTGAACCCCGGCGCCTTCGTTCACCCCGTAAAGGTCGTCCAGCAGGGAGGCCCCCCGGGGCATGACGTTGATATTGGCCCCGTAGGTTTTTAGCTCCTGGTTGACCTTGTCCCCTACGTCGAACATCACGTTCAACATCGCCGTAGCCAGGGACGAGCCAAGGGCTATGGTAAAAGCCACCATCAGCATCTTGCCCCGCTGCCTGAAAAGGGCGCCCCGAACCATTCTCCAAAACATAGTTTCTCCTACCTGAACCTGAGCCGCTCGGCCTCAAGATCCGCGGTCTGTATTATCATATTCCCGTCCCGCATGGTATAGGCCAGGGGCACGGGATTGCAGCCCCCCTTAAAGCCTATGGTAGAGGTATTCATCACCACGTCGCAGAGACGGCAGACCACCCCGTCCCTCCGCTCATAGTAGCCCGTGGGGCCGCAAATATCGCAGGCGTCAAGGCCGACCCCGTAGGCAACCTCGTTCTTTCTAATCACGATGAACCGCATTTCGATATTTTCAGCGGCGGTGTAATTGTAACGGTGCAGGTGCCGGTCTTCGATTTTTTCAATCGGAATGACGATCTCGTCCCCCGCAATGGTCATCGGTTCGGCGGGAGAAAGTTCCACCCCCCGTTCAAGGTAAGCCTTGATAAAGGTGAGGGAAAAAACGGAAAGAGCGAACCCCGCGATTACGGTGCAGCACCAGCGCCGGTTTGCCCTCAGGGCGGCCCTGATCTTCCGGTGTTCCGCGGGGTTATTCCAGGAGAACCTGGATCGCAGACTCCTTATGAAAAGGATAACAGGCAGCAATACGCTGAGAGCGATAAGGGTATAGAGAAAAACAATATTATAATTAACCGCCACAATGATGAGCCTGAAGACCCAGCGGATCATGGGAATGATACGCCGGGCCAGCAGGAATTGCACGACGGCTATAAGCTGATTGCACATATTAACAGCGAGGATGAGGGTAAGGAACACCCTCAGGAGGGAAGCGGGCAGGGCTCTGCCGGTCTTATAGAGGCTAAAACCGGCAATGATAACCACGGTCAATCCCACCGCGTATCCTATGAACTTGTAAAGGAATTCGGTACTAAAGACGCTCTGGCCGGCCAGCACAAATTCCGGGGGATACAGAAAAATGGCGGGCAGGGCGTAAAACAGCAGGGCCGCGAAAAGAAAGGCCTCGTTTAAGGCGGAGTACTTTTTCAGCAGCCCCGGCTTTATGAGCCCCCATTGGGATAAGATATAGAAGATTCCAAAAAGAACGGCGAAGCATAAAGTCCAGGTATTAAAAAAACCCAGGTTGATAAAGCCGGTAGTCCGGCGCAATACCGCAAGGATCAGGGCCGCTACAGCGCCGGCAATACAAGCCCGGAAGACCCGCCGTTTCCGCCCCTGATCCTCCCAATCGCAGGCCGCAAACAACAAAGCGATAAGAATTCCAGTAGTCAGGAGGTTCTGCACCACCTGTACGAGATATCTAAGCATTTTTCCCTTTTTCTTACAGTGAGAAGGGAGAAGTCAGAAGGGAGTAGAGAGCAGTTTTAACCTCTTCACTCTCCTTAACTTCTTCTCCCTTCTAACTTCTAACTTTTCTTAAAACTACCAGGAAGGTCCGGCATAGTCTACATCCCATTCGGCCACCAGGGGTTCTCCCCAGAACCTGCCGGGAACGCCGGTGGTCTGGTCCACATGGAGGACATAACCCTGGGCTTCGGGGTTCTGAATGAGGAACCTTACTTTGTATCTCCCGGGGCCGCCGCCGGGCAGCTTAATATTAGCGCCGTAGTGGGGGCCGTCGCTGGCGTTCATGGGCATAAAAGTACCCTCGATCTTTTCCCCGGTGGATTTAGTGATCTCATACCTGACCGTAAGGTTGGGCACAAAATCCCCCACCCCGTAGCCGAGATCGTTTTCCAGGGCGGAAATATCCGCTTCAATGTGCATGTCCGACTGGGACGCGGGAAGCCCCGCGGAGGCGGGTATCATGTCCACAGGCTGGAAATACACCCCGGCCACATTGAGCGGCCCCAGTTCATGGTCATCCCCCAGGGAGAATTCCTCAAAACCGGCTTCCTCACCGGG
This sequence comes from Treponema sp., assembly GCA_031273405.1. The sequence continues at coordinate 4,305 of JAISRW010000100.1, read as the reverse complement.
ACTTACCGTACTGGCAGGCCGTGTTCCCTGCTGTCCGCCCCCGCCCGCAAAGGCAAGGCCGGCGCAGGCCGCAATTAAAAAAAGTACCATCAGAGTTCTGATTTTCATCGTAAGCTCCTCCTATAATTTTTTCCAGGTCTCAAGACCCGGTTTAATACCACAATTTAAGCCGCCGCCTTCGCGGCCCTCCCGGCGTTCCGCTTAAGCTGAATGACAAAGACGGCTATCGTAACCCCCAGCAGCAGGATCTGCGGGATAAGGGTCTCCAGGGTCGGGTAGATCCCCAGAATGTCAACGGTGATAAACTTGAAGGGCAGCATGGTAACGGGGATCACGTTGCCTTCCTGTAACTCCTTAATACCCGCCCCGGTAAAGGAAACGGACATCACAAAGAGGAGGACGCTGGTGCCCAGGAAAAAGGGCTTGAGCGGGAGTCTGAGGCTCAGGACCCTGATGAGGATATAGACCACCACCAGCAGCGCCGAACCGATACCGAAGCCCAGCCACACCATATTGATATAATTCTGATTCCCCGCAAGCAGGGCCTGGTAGAAGAGGATCGTCTCAGCCCCTTCCCGGAACACCGCAAGGAAAGCCGCAAAGGCCAGGGAGAACATGCTCCCCCTGGTAATGGAACTTTGCACCTTTCCTTCGATATAAGTGGTCCATGCCTCGGCCTCGGCCTTGGAGACCATCCAGTTGCTGACATAGAAAAGCACCCCCACCGCCAGGAGCATGGTGGCGCCCTCGATGATCTCCTGGTTCCTGCCGCTGGCCGTGCTGGTCAGGGCGTTGAGTACCCAGGCCATGACCACGCTAAAGCTCAGGGCGATGAGGGAACCCCAATACACCGGCTTGGTGCTCTTTTTGTTTCCGCTCTTTATGAGGTAGGCGATAATGGCGCCGACGATGATGATGGCCTCAAAGCCCTCCCGGAGTATGATGAGCAGGGAGCCCAAAAACACCCCCAGGGCGCTTTCCACCTTGCTGTCCAACTGGGCGGCGTCTTCTTTCAGATAGTTCGCCAGGGTATCCAGGCCCTCTTTTACCGCCGGGTCTCCCCGGGTGATGAGCTTCTTGACCGTGCTGAACTGGTATTCCACCGTACTGGCCCGCTCGCCGGAGATCCGGGACAGCACCGTTTTCTCAAAGCCTACTTTTTCGTAGTACTGAAAGTAGGCGACATCCACCTGATCCTTGGCACCCGCGCTGTCCCCGGCCGCGTATAGGTCGTAGGCCTTGTCCAAAACAGCCGCCATCTCATCCGCTATTTTCGTCCAGTTCCTGGATACCGCCACAGGCTCCTCTTTGCCGTCCAGCCGGCGGGCGGTTACGCTGAGGAGGTGGGTCAGTTGGTTAATATCGGCCCGCATATCCCGCTGGGATTTGCCGGAGCCCAGGGCCTCGTTCACATACTCAAACCATTCGTCAATATTCTGCGCCCTGGCCTCGGAAATGAGGGTCTTTACGTTCCGCTCAAAGTCCCGCCCTTTGTAGTAGCCGGTATAGGCTTCGTTCACCAGGGCCCTGGCGCCCTCAATATTGCCCGCCACAAAGCGGTAGTAGGCTTCGTTTAAAACAAGGCGCATCTCCCGTTCGGTCTGCTCCCATACTCCCACATCCTCGACTTCCGCTTGCGCAAGCGGCAAAGCGGACAACAGCAGGGCAATGGCCTGGATTATAAAAACTTTACTCACTTTAACCTCTTGGTTAGCTAAGGCTAACAAAATGATAGCCTCTACTAACTTTCATGTCAAGAGACTTTGCGGTATTTTTTAAAAAATTTTCGAAAAAAAGTGCGGCCTCCCAGAAAGGGGTTAACGCCCCGCAGCAAAAAAACTTTTTAGGCTTGAGGGTTTCCCAAAACTTCAGTTTTGGGAAAGCAACCTTAAATTTTTGGGGAAAGAGCGGGCTTTAGACCGCTTTTTCGGAAGCTTTTCCCAAAACTAACCGAGTTTTGGGAAAAGCTCTATACTTTCTCCCAAACAAATGAAGAATTCGGGTGTAAATCTAAGGTCGCAGTTCCAAAATCTGACATTTTGGAACTGCCTCAATTCTGAATATCAAAGCAAAAGTCCGTGGTATCCGGGTGGTCCGTGGTTATAAAAATCCTCAGTAAACACATAGGAGTTCCACCCCCTCAGCTCGAAAAAAACTACGTTTGATCCGCCTTTTAGGGCGGGTTAAAGCGGGTTTCCGGTCTTCTTCGGCCTACAGCCCGTCGGTGACGCTGTGGAGCCACCTGCCGCTTCTAAAGCGCCAGAGGCCCAGGAGCATTTTAACCGGCTCCTCGGCGGAGACGCAGAGATAGATGACCCAGACAGGAGCGCCGAAAACAAAGGCCACGGCCGCGGCCAGAGGCAGCGCAAGGAGCCACATCACCGCTATGTCGTAGATGACGCAGAACACCGTGTCCCCGCCGGCCCGGCATATTCCTATCACCATGGACATGTTAAAAGCCCTAAAGGGATAGGAGAGGCAGATGATGAGGAACATCTGCGACGCCGCTTTTAGGACCGCGGGCCCTACGTTAAAAACGAGGGGCAAAAAGGCGGAGAGGCCGAAAAGCGCCGCCCCCACAGCCAGGGACAGGAGGGGGGCAAAACGGATAATGAGGGAAGCGTAATCCCTGGCGGTCTGCTCCCTGCCCTCGCCTATCTTCTTGCCGACGAGCACGGCCATGCCGTTCCCTAAGCCTATAAAAATAACCCAGGTGAGCTGGGAGAAGGTATTGGTTATGTTGAAGGCAGCGATAGCGTCCGTATCGGTCCTGGCGAAGATGAGGTTCTGTACGGTTATTCCTGTGGACCAGGCTATCTCGTTGAGGATCACCGGCAGGGTGATTTTGAGGAAACGCCGTACATAGGGGCTGTTAAAGGCGAAGAGTTCGCCAAGGCTCCCCGCCGGAGGATAGCGGCGGGCATAGCTTACGATGACCAGGATCAGCATCTCGACGAACCGGGAAATGACCGTGGCCAGAGCCGCGCCCCTTACGCCCATGGCCGGGACGGGGCCGGCCCCAAAGATGAAAAGGTAGTTGAGGGCGCCGTTCATGGAGAGGGCGATAAGGGTGGCCATGATGGCCAGCTTGACCTTTTCCACCGAACGGAGGGTCAGCACCAGGGCAAGGTTTATGGCGAAGGGAATGAACGAGGGCGCCAGGGTTCTGAGGTAGACTTCTCCGGCGTGGATCACCAGGGGGTCCCGGGAATAAACGCCGATGAGCTTGTCGGGGATAAAAGCGGCTCCGGCGGTGAACAGGATGCCTACCATCAAATTCAGGGTCATACAAAAGCCCATATTCTTCCGTATGCCCCGTATATCCTTTTTGCCCCAGAACTGGGCGGTAAAAATCGCCCCGCCGGAACAAATGCCGAAGAGGGTCAAATTATAGAGGAAAAAGATCTGGTTCCCCAGGCCGACCGCCGCGATTTCCACGGTCCCGAGCCGGCCAATCATGATGGTATCCAGCATATTAACCAGGGAATTGATGAGGTTCTGGAGCATTATCGGTATGGCGATGATAAACAGGCTTTTATAAAATTCTTTATCGCTAAAAAGCGGGGGCATCTTCATATAATACTTTCTTTAGTATAATACCTTTGGCGGAATTTTGCAGTAACTATTCAAAACTTCCGGATTCCAAAAATATTTGTAATACTTCTCCCTGATTTTCCGATATATAGAATAGAAGGAGAAAGGAAAATGGTCTACGGGGTTAATCCAGGCAATGCGGTTCCCAGTTTTGGCTACGCCTTAAACGTGTCCAGGGGCGGAAGAATGTCCCTGCCTGTAGCGCCTTCATCCTATATTTATTCCCACTTTAAGCACGTCTCCGGCTTTCCCGCTCCCGAGGGTACCAGGGGAGTTGCCATTACCAAGCTTAAAATCCTGGATGTCCTCATTGAACAGCTCAGCAAGATCAAAAAACAGGATTCCCTTTCCCTGGGAGCCCAGGTCTCCGACGAGCGGCTCGACGCCATGATCGAACAGTACAAGACCCAGATCCGCCAGGCCAAGGCGGCCAGCGAGATCATTCCCTATGTTCCCGCCCCCGCCGCCCAGACAGGGGCGGTCTTCAGCCTCACAGCATAAAGCGCCGGAAGAACACAGCCCTGGTTAAATCTATTCCCCCGCCTGACTGACGATCTTGATTGCCCCCCGGGCATAGTGGGGCGGATGCCAGCCCACAAACCAGAGGGTGAAAATTCCCAGCAGCGCCGGGCACAGGCTGTTTATCAAGCTGGTATAGCGCCTCAAATCCGTGCCCGTGATGAACCAGGTCCAAGATCGGAAGAGCGTCGT
>JAISRW010000087.1 GCA_031273405.1 Treponema sp. | reverse complement strand
GATAGGAGGGTGAAAATGAAGAAGAACGTATTTTTTTCGGGAATGTTGGCCATGGCGCCGGCATTCGTATTTGGGCTAGTCCTTATTGGATGCAGTGCTGGTAATTCACCAACGACTGTCGTAAAAGCTTGGGTTCAAGCATTTGTAAAAGGTGATGCAACCGCATTGGGAAAGGTCTCAACACCGGAATCGGCTAAAGAAACGTCGCCTTATATACCAATGGTACAGGCTCAATTTGCTTCTAATCCTGTGCAGAGTTATTCAGAAAAAATCTCTGAAGATGGAGAATCAGCTGTTGTTACATTAACATTCAAAGATAATGAAACCGGAACCATTACATTGGGAAAAAGAGACGGTAAATGGCTTGTTGATGAATAAAGAGACGCCACGCCTTCCATGGCGTGGCGCTTCGCAGCAGATTTTGCGGCACATAACACCTTTTATACGCGCAGGGGGTGGCGTACAAAAGGTGTTATGTGAAATGGCGGCTAAATTTTTTTGAAAAATATTTGAATAGAATATTGACAAAAAATATAAAATCATGTTAACTATATTTAAAGTTTGTTTTAAGACTTACGAAAGACCAGAAATGTCAAATTTACAAAAAAGCCCCTTTTCGGAGGGGACTCACTTTTAACCACGAAAAACACGAAATGCGCGAAAAGAAAAACGATCACACCGAACCGTGAACCGCGAACCGCGAACCTTCGGTTCGATGGTTCGATGGTTCACGGACACAAAGGAAGGAAAAGAGTACAACAAAGTACCAGCCGCACGGACTTATTGTTCATTTAAAGGAGAACGCATAAAGCCGCGTCAGAATACTGTCGATTTTTTCCGCGTATTTAGGATCCGCCGCCCAGGTTCCCGTCAGCCCCTTTATTTCGGGGGATGTACCGTAGCGGACCCAGCGGTAACGGGGGTCCACCAGTTCCTGGTTGAGGGGCTCGGTGGTAGCATAGGCCTTAAGGTGCTGGATGTGGGCCCTTACGCCGATGCGAGGGGTCGGGAACTCTTCTCCCGGTTGACCGGGGCCGATGGAACCCAGGCCGCAGAAATTGTTCATCTCAAATCTGACCAAGCCCACGAAGCGGAGGAACCCTGTCTCCAGGCACATCTGGGCAAAGGCGGCGTCGTGGTTTACCCCTTCTACGGCCCCTTCTTCAACGTAAAACAGGGCCAGATCTTCGACGAACTGTTCATCGGCCCTGGGGTTGGTGGAGAGGAGAAAAGCCGCCAGAGTATCGGGGCTTACCAACCCCTCTCCCATGATTAATTCGGGTGTTTTGGGAATGGCCGGTCTTTCAGGCGGTTCGGGAATGGCTGGCCTTTCAGGCACTGAAACGGCGGCTGACTGAGGCGAATCGGGAAGACGCGCTATCGGCGTCCCGGCGCAGGAAAAAACAAAGAAAGCAAAAAAAGCCCAAGCCGATATCCTTAAAAGCCGACCTAAAAGATTATTCTTCATACTTTTTTATCGGTGAAAAGAAAAAGACTCTCAAGGGCCAATTCGATATAAAAGGCAGCTACTCAGGAGCCTCTATGCCAATAATGGCTTAGGAGGGCAGCTTGAAATCGAGGCGCAAACCCGCGTTCAATCAACAACCTCGCCCCTTGGGCTAAACTTGACCCATAAATAAGCATGAAGAATATAAACCGCGTTGCGACACGAAAGCTCGTGAAAGGAGGAAATAAGAGAAACCTTTCAGCATAACCTCATGAGACCAGAGGAGAAATCCAATGCACCTCATCCGGAAAGGCGTCGGACCGAAGGTCCGCGCGGACCAGGGGCGGCGAAAGGAAAAACCGCCGTTTTATGTCCTTCATCTTTGCGGCAAGCGCGTCAAACGCCTCTTTGCACCGGGCGGCGCCGCGGGGGTGCGGGTGGTTTCGTTCCGCGCCGCGGTCAGGGCGGTGTCTGCGGCGGTTATGAGGCCCCCAGTTCGGTTGCAACCGCGGCGGGGATGCCCCACGCGGCGGCCTTGGTTTCCATGACGCTCTGCCGGTCCCGGGCCATTGCCGGTTGTCCTTCCCGGCTTGCCGGGAGCCAATCGCTGCTTTTAGACATATCATCCCCCATGTGTTCGATATATCGTAAAATCAGGCGGATTGAAAACGAATCCGCCTCCGGCCGGCTTGAATCTGTTCCCGGTCAAGTTGAATCTGCCAACGGCTAACATGAATCTGCCGCCGGGTGAGTTATTTTTGCCAACGGATAAGCCGTTCTTGCCACCGGGTGGGTTGTTTTTGCCAACGGATAAGCCGTTCTTGCCAACGGCTAAGTTATTTTTGCCAACGAACAGGCCGTTCTTGCCAACGAATGAGTTGTTTTTGCCAACGGACAAGGTGTTTTTGCTCCCGAAGGGGGCATTTTTGTCTTGAAACGGGAAGATTTGATAAAAAAGCGGGAATTTACTTATAAAGGGCCTGACACGCCGTCTTTTTAATAGAGTATAATATGAGCCACACCGGGATGTGTTGCGTTTGCGGCTGCGCCTCGGGTGTCCTGGCTGTGAGCCGCGGCGAGTGTTCTGTCTTTATGCCTACTATTGTTATAAGCATAGAAATATAGTAATCACGGAAAATTGTGACAGCCGCCTTTCACTCCTTCCCAGCGGTTTTACTTTTAGCACTATATGTGGTAAAAACACCCTATTCAACCGCTAAAAACACCAACGACACGAAAAAATCCGACAATTAGATGAAGGAACACAAAGAAATGGAGAAGTTGCTTTATAAAAATGCGAGCTGTCTAATCCAAGGGTGTATTTTTGAAGCGTACTCGGAGCAAAGGTCCGCAAAAATCGGAAGCTTTTTCCATCGAACCGGAGGTTCGTACTAACCGAGTTTTGGGAAAAGCTCATCATGCTGTTTTTGCAAGGCGGCAAAGGGGGAATATGACGAGGCTTTCCCAAAACTTCAGTTTTGGGAAAGCCACCTTAAATTTAAATGAAAAAGCGGGCTTTTGACCGCTTTTCGGAAGCTTTTCCCATCGAACCGGAGGTTCGCACTAACCGAGTTTTGGGAAAAGCTCTGACATTTGCCATATTTTTTATATTTTTTCGCAAAACCCGAAGCGCCTCGCGTGCTGGGGCCGTATAGAGAGCAGCATGGAAATCCATGCCCGGGGGTCTCTGGCCTCCGGACTTATGCGTATGCGGAGGAAAAGAATGAACAATCTCAACAGCGTCCTCATTGAGGGAAACCTCGTGAGAGATCCCCTGCTCCGTTCCAGTCCTAAAGGAACGCCCCTGTGCACTTTCAGCCTGGCTTCCAACCGGCTTTACAAACAGGATGCCCGGCTGGAAAGGGAAGTGGGATTCTTTGAAGTTGAAACCTGGGGGAAACTGGCGGAAAGCTGCTACAATCAGGGGCACAAGGGCCAGGGCGTCCGGGTGGTAGGCCGGCTCAGGCACGACCGCTGGACCGGCAGCGACGGGAAGCCCCGCTCCAGGGTTAGCATCGTCGCGGAACATGTGGAATTCAACCCGGACTTTAAAAAAGAGGAGGCAGGATCCTCCAGGGACTCGGGAGACCGGGAAATCCCCGGGGAGGGCGAATTCGAACTGGCCGGCGAAGCCGCGGGGGCCGTGACCTTTTAAGCATCCGCCCGAAGGCCGTCCGGCGGGGGATTAGGAGCCTGTTGCATTGGTGGATTTTTTTGCATATGCAAAAAATCCCGATTAATGGGCTCCGCGAACCGCGAACCTTCGGTTCGACGGGTTCGGGCGCAGTTTGCACGGTAAAAAATCGCCTTGCAGGCGATCTTTTCAGATTTTATGCGCGAAGCGCAGCAAACTGCTATCTTTCCGGACGGCTTTCATTCTGGAAAAAGCCGTCTTTCCAGTTAAAGCGGTTCGCCTTCGCCACGGGCTTCTCGTTGATCGCCGCGTCCAGCACTTCCCGGTAATCCTGCTTTTTAAGGCGGGGGCCGGAAAAATCCAGGATAAAGCGCCTGAAGCCCGCGGTCCGCAGAAAGGGGATTTTATCGACTATAGAAAAAGGCGATCCGGGGATCACGGCGCTCCCGTCCCTGCCGGAGACAAGGCGGAAGCTTTCACCCTGGGAATCCGAAAATTCCCCAAAACTGTAGATTTCCGAAAGGGGCGAAGGAATCCGAAACAGGGCGGGCCAGGCAAAGACGGGGACAAAGATCCCGCCCCTCCGTTCAGCCGGAACAGTCCGGTCCAGATTCTGGCGGTTGTTCTCCAGGGGGCTTACAACGTGATCCAGCCCGAGCTCCTCAAGAAAGGACAGGGCCCAGCGGTTAAAGGCGTAGAGCCAGGGGCCGGCGATAAGCCTGACGCCTTCGCCGCCGCTCTTGAAGAACGAAAGATGCCCGAGATTATTCACGATAAACGTTCGATATCCCGCTTCCAGAAGGGCCGCTATATTCCTGGTCATGTCCTTATCGGAAGCTTCGGGGAAATAAGGATCCAGGGCGATGATCAGTTCCCCCGGATTAAAAGGCAGGGGCCCGGCGGAGTCCTTGAGGAGGGCCGCGGCGTTGGCGGCGTCATAGTTGAGTATGGCCATGACAGGGCGCCGGGACTGGAGTATGTAGAGATCGTCAATACGGGATACCGCCGCATAGAGGCCTTCGGGGAAAAGCCGATCCCGCTTTTTGAGGGCCGGGAGAGCCGGAAGAGGCGCGCTCTTATGCCCCGGCTGGCGGCGGAAACGCGCAAGGTCCCGGGGGATTACCGGCTGATACCGGCGCCTGTCGGACCTGGTCTGAATGAGATAAACCGAGTCGCCGGGATTAAAGCCCGGGGCCCCGGAAATCCAGACCCCGCCGGAAGGGCCGGTTTCGGCGGCGCTGCGCCGTACCTTGACGGAAAGGCGGGCCGAATCGTCGCAGCGGTGGAAGCGCACCGAATCCCCCTCGCCGGGCGCGATTTCTCCCGGCGGGAGCAGCACCCTCAGATCCTCTTCCGATCCGGCAATCTTCTGTATGGTTCCCAGGAATATACCCGTCCCCCCGTCCTGGTCCTTGTTAAGCCAGGCGCCGGGAGAACCCGGGAGGATGTGAAAGACGGTCTTGGCTCGGGCAAAGTCGTTTTTTAAAATTTCCCGGGCTTTGGCGATTGCCCGCTCCCGGTCGCCCCCGAGATTGTCTATAATCGTCCTGTAAGCCGAGACCACGGTTCCCACATATTCGGCGCTTTTCATGCGGCCTTCGATCTTGAAGGAATTTACCCCCCCGTCAGCCAGGGCGGGAATATACTCCGCAAGCTCCAAGTCCGCGGGGCTGAAATAGTAGCCCTGGTTTCCGCCGCTCCGGTACAGCCGGCGGCAGGCCTGGGTACACATCCCCCGGTTCGCCGACTTGCCCCCCAGGTAGCTTGAAAAAAGGCAGATCCCCGAGGCGGAGACGCAGAGGGCGCCGTGGATAAAAACCTCAAGCTCCATGTTGGTCCGTTCCCGGATGGACCGGATCTCCTCCAGGCTCAGTTCCCTGGCAAGAACCACCCTGGAAAAGCCCCGCCGGGAAAGCTGGTTCACCCCCCGGCAGGAGGCTATGTTCATCTGGGTTGACCCGTGGAGCTTGAGAGCGGGGAAGTATGCCCTGACCATGGCGGCGGTTCCTAGGTCCTGCACGATAATGCCGTCGGGCCCGGTAGCGGCAAGGTACTCCAAAAGCTGGTACATCCGGTCCCCTTCCCGCTGTTCAAAGACCGTATTCACCGTTACATAGAGCTTCTTGCCCTGCCGATGGATGGTCCTGAGGGCTCCCTCGTACTGGGAATAGGCGAAATTGGCGCTCCTCATGCGGGCGTTAAAGTTTTTTAACCCCAGGTACACCCCGTCGGCTCCCTCTCCAATGGCGGCGTCCAGCGCCTCAGGGGACCCCGCGGGGGCAAGTAATTCTGCAAACGGCATAATCCGATGATTATATTGTTATACAGCATATTTTACAATATAATAAAATCGTATGAGCCGGTTCCGGAATTGGTTATTGCGGACCTACGGTCCGACGAGACCGGCTCTTGCGGTTTTTCAGGCTAAAACCGCGAACCGCGAACCTCCGGTTCGATGGCTCGATGGAACTGCTCATAGAGGCTTTCCCAAAACCAACTGAGTTTTGGGAAAAGCTCCATATAAAATAGAATCATAATGGGAGATTTAAATGAGTAATGAAGTAATTCTAACCGGCGCCAATTTTGAATCCGAGGTGATCCAATCTTCTGTACCGGTACTGGTCGATTTTTGGGCATCCTGGTGCGGCCCCTGCAGGATGATTGCCCCCCTCATCGAGGACCTTGCCCGGGAATACGGCGGCAGGATCAAGGTCGGCAAGGTGAACGTGGACGAGGAAGGCGACCTGGCGAGCCGTCACGGCGTGGTATCCATCCCCACCCTGGTAGTTTACCAGGACGGCAAGATCGTCAACCAGAAAATCGGCGCCGCGCCGAAACAGGCCATTGAGGGCCTCTTTAAGAACCTGGTCTAGCAGCCTGTTGCGCTTTGCGCATACGATAGTAAATCGAACCGTAGGTTCGCAGCCGGCCTGATCGGCGGTTTTTTGAGATTTTATACGCGAAACGCAACAAACTGCTCGTGTTCTGTCTTCTTTATAGAAGACATAATGAAGTCAAACCGCGAACCTCACAAACCGCACAGAAAAATGGGGAAATTGAAACAATGCCGGAAATAGGCTGATTGTGCTTCAATTTTGTCCTCTTTTCTTTGTCGACGCAGCCCGTGCGGTCGAACCATCGAACCGAAGATTCGCGGTCCGATGCGGTTAAAATTCTTCCGCCTTATCCGAAGCCGATAAATAGCGCTGCCGATATTCGCCTACCATCTTTTGGCAGGTGTCGGAAAAATCATCAAGATAAAGGGAAAAGATTTCAGC
>JAISRW010000255.1 GCA_031273405.1 Treponema sp. | reverse complement strand
GGTGTCCCTGGAGCTGGGAGATTCGCAGGTATCCCTCCTTATGAGCGGCTACTGGAAGGGTTCCCTCCAGGCCAACTGGGGCATCGCCCTCACCCCCCTGGGAACCGCCGCGGTTTCAGGCGACTCGCCCCTGCTCTTTACCCAGGAAGCGGATCTTACCCTCTCCCTGTGGATTCGGGAACGGTGGTTTGTGGAAGCCGGCTTTTTGGACGATTACGATCTCAACACCTACCGGGCCGGGTACCAGGGGCTGGAAGGCGAGGTGGTACAGTACGCCGGCCTGGGCAATACGGGGCTGGATTTCCCCAGTTTTCCCTACCTTGATCTGGGGGGAGATTCTCCCTCGTCCTTTGGGTTCTACGGCCGCTTCGGGACCCCCGATCTTGCCTTTCACACCTTGATCCGTTACGATGCGGCGGCCAGGGAAGAACGGGTCTTTGTGGGGAACCGGGAGCGGACCTACGGCTACACGGATCTGTCCCGGCCCCTGCGGGGCGTTTCCTTTGTTCTCCCCGACGATAATCTCGGCGCTTCCCCGGAAGTGTATATCCAGGATGAAAAGGGCGCCCTCACCGATAACGAGGGCAGGAAGTGGCGGCGGGCCGAGGCAAGCGAATACGCCGCCGGCGCCCGCTACGGCCTTTTGGATCTCACCCTGGGAAGTTATACCGGCGGCTCCCAGGAGCCCCAGGGGATGATCGCCGTCTCCTATCCCGGCGGCTATTCGGTCGCTTCCGGCGATTACGCAAATCCGTCAACATTCCTGGGGGAAGTCCGGGACCATTTCGGGATAGACCTGTCCCAATATCCCCAGCCGGGGCAGCGCACGGCTGCTCCAGGAACCACCGCCAACATCCCCGGTACAGTTAACATAGCCGGCGTTAACGCCCTGGTCGTCTATGAGCCGGGAACCTTCTCGCCCTTTGAACGGCAGAGCCGCTACCGCTCGGCGGCGAACTCTTCCGACTCCGCGGCCCTGGTGCGGCTTTCCACGGGGGCGGCCGTTTTGGGCTACGAGGTCGTTCCCCTGGAGGAGGCTTCCGGCCCGGCGGATCCGATCTCCGGCCTGCCGGCCGAGACCAGCCGGGGGATTTATGCATTGTTCCGGGGTTCTTCCTCCGCCGACCGCAGGGCGCCCAAGGACCGGTGGCCGTTAGTCGACGGGACCGGGACCGGGAGCGAATCCTGGCCCGAGCTTTACCTTCCCGGGAAAAAGTCCTTTACCGCCGATCTGGGCCTGCGCTTTACCAACTACGGCAGCGCCGGCGCGTATTATATAGGTACCGATGTGGTTCCGGGATCGGTACAGGTATACCGGGGCGGGCTTTTGGATCCGAATTTTTCTTTTAACCCCTCGGGGGGGACGGTAACCCTGGGAAGCCCCGCCCTTTTCAACGAGACCATCCGCATCAGCTATCTCAAACGGAGCCAGGAGCGGAGGCTGGGGAGCCTGGCCGCGGGAATCGGCGCAATCTGGGACCCCGAAGGCGTCTTTAGCGGGAAAATCGCCCTGGGGCTCCGGTGGAATCTGAGTTCCGACGCCTATTCCGAGGAGGGGGCTTCCAGCCCCGGCGCCGTGGGCCTGGGGGCCGAAGCCCGGTGGGACATGGAAAGGCTCAAGACCGGCGTTACCCTGGGTCTCGCCTATGAGCAGCCGGACACCACGGACCTGTACCGGGTAACAGGCATGGAAGGGAACGAAATCATTCTCGCTCTTCCTCCGGGGAATTCCTTTATTTCCGAGACTCCCGCTGCCGCGATACCCGGCAGCAGTCCTCCGGCCTACTATGATCCGTCCAAGCGGGCCCCCCTGGTTTACCGGAATTACCTGGATACTTCCATCCTGGGGACCAGTTCCCTGGATTCCATAGACTCCAACGCTCCGGTGGTTTCCGGCAAGTCAGGCCCTTATCCCGCCAAGGACCCGAGCCTTTCCTCCCAGATACTGGCGGCCGAATTCGAGCTTAGCAATAGCCGGAACTGGACTGGTTTTGAAACCTCTCTGGGTGTAGACGGGGAAATTCTGGAACGGGCCCAGGAAATACAGATCCCCTTTAGGCTCTACGGCTTTTCTATTCCGCCCGATCCTACAAACAAGCTTTACGTGATTTTCCAGGCCGGTTCTTTGAAAGACGAGAATTCGGTTGCTCCTGAAAACCCAAATCTTATCATGGAAAAAACAATTCTCGATTCCTCCGATCCGTCTTTTATATTCCACGAAGGCGCCAGAATAGAAAGCATCACCCTGAGCGATGATGACCGGAAGAAACTCAAAGACGCAAAATACCTGAGGCTCCTCATCTATTATGCGAATACCGATCCTTCGAAAACCCTGAGCGGCCGGGTGCTTCTGGCCCCTCCCATTGTCCGGGGCGCCGGATTCAGGCCGGTGACGGCGGGCGGCGGCGGCATAAACCTTGCGCCCGACACGGGAGGCGCCGGCTCGGTATCGGTCATCGAAACCCTTGACGCCGGCCTGGGCGCCCGCTACGGGGACCTCGTCAACAAGCTTCACGACAACGGCGGCAAGGGCCAGCGGGTACTGGAGATCTCCTGGGAAGCCCTTCCGTCCGGGGAAGGCGCCGGTGCCGACGGCCGGGTCGGGGCCGTACCCCTTTACAACTACCGGGTTTTAAGCTTTTTTGTCCGCCGGCCTCTGGCGGCAAACCAGGCCGATCTGGATAACGGAATCCTCCGCTTCATCCTGGGCCTGGGGCCCGCTTCCCTGGACAATCCCGGGGAAACCGCCCTGGAAGCGGCCGTGCCCCTTGCCGCCTTCGATGCCGCGGGGGTTCTCCCTGGCCGGTGGGCCAAGGTGGAGATACGCTACCGGGGGAAGAACCAGGGGGTCTATATTGACGGGACTTCCGCCCCCGGGGCGTCAATGGAATTCCGTCCCGGGGTTTACGGGGCGCTTAATGCGGGAAGCCAGGGGGCGGGCAGTTCCTCCTACACGGCTTTTTTGCTCCTTCCCGGTTCCACTCCCCTTCCCGCCGGAAACATGGCTATCGATGAGGTGATCCTTGAGGAAGCGACGCCTTCCTACAGGATCAACGCCGGGGGAACCGTCGAATGGACCAGGCCGGGAACCATTGTGGAACTGGGGAATACTCCCCTGGTTTCGGATTTTTTTGTTTCCGCCGCCCTGGAAACAGGAGCCCAGGGGGACCCCTTCAATTCCGAAGGCGGCGAAGAGGGGCTTTTCGGCATGTCCGGCAGGACCAGGGGGGAGATAACCGTTCTGGGGGCCAGGATAAACGGGAATTATTCCTATACCTTCAGCTCGGGCGGCTATTCAGGGGAAAGCGCCCTCACCTGGAGCGCCGGCCACGGCATATCCCGCTCCTGGGGGCCTTTTTCGGTCCAGGAAAGCTTCGCCGATTCCCCGGGGGATCAAACCATGAACCACAAGTTCTCCCTGGGGCTGGCCGCCCCCTTTCGTTCGGGGCTTTCCGGGGAAATGCTGTACGAGGGAAACAAACTGTCCCGAAAGTGGGAAGCTTCGGCGGGGGGGAATCCGGCCGGGGCAATCCCCCTGGATATTTCCCTGGCCGGCAGCGCCGGGTGGACCGAAAACACCGCCGGGCCGGGAGAAGATCTTGCAAGCTATGGCGGCGCCTGGGTCAAAAGCTGGGAATCCCTGGTCCCCGATTCGGGATACGGCGCCGTCCGCCGGGACAGCCGGCTGCTTTTTAAGGCCGACCTGGGGACCGAGCCGGTGGGGGCGGAGCTTTCCCTGGAGGGTTCCACGAATTTTTCCCGGTTCAATAAAACCACCCAGGCTTCCACCCTGGCCCGGCTGGACATCCCCTGGAAGGCGGAAATCAATTCCCGGACCTACCGCTTCCTGTTCCGGGGGGAACGGGAATACAGTCGCAGCCTTTTTTACGAAGCCGGGGACATCAGGGAGGACGGAGAAAAGTACGCCCAAAGCCTCAGGGACTCATCGCCCCTCATGTTTTCCATTCCCTTTTATTCCCTGTTCGATCCTGCCATGGGAAAGGCCTTGGCAGACTCAAACAGCGCTTTCCTTTCCGGAAGCTCCCTGCTCAGTTACGGCGAGTTCGGCGATAAATTTGAATTTTCCCTGGGGATGCCCGAAAACTACGGCCTTTCATCCCTTGTCATTCCTTCGCGGATTAGCGCCAGGATCAACCGCGTACTGGAACAGAAGCTGGATACTCCCGCGGATACCCTCAACCTGGGGGGAGGCCTGGATTTTTCGTCTATCAATATGTTCGGCGCTTTTGGCGCGGCGCCCTTATTCAGCCTGTATCAGAGCGACGAATTTTCCCACTCCCTTGATGCGGCGGTAGCGATGCCAAAAAACGAAAAAATATCCTGGAGGCTCCAGGCGGCGCAGGCCGCGAGCTTCCATGGTTTTGCCGGCGCCGAATTGACCCTGGCCAATACCTTTGTCATAAACTCCGCAAGCTATGTAGGGACGGGGAAGCGCTGGAGCGAAAGCGTCAGCCTGGAATGGCTTTATCCCATGAAGAAAAGCCTCCTGGGCGCCCTTTATTCCAAATTCATGGGCATGGCCGGAAGCCAAAGTTCCTGGCTTGCCCTGGCCGGCATTGCCCGGGAGGAATACGAGCAGTTCCGCAAAGAAACCCTGGAATTCGTCTTCGAGCACAGCCCCGCAACCCGGGCGGCCTATTCCGATTATAACCGCTATTCCCTGATTCTCGGCCACGAATCGTTGATACGGGTCTTCGGCAGGCTCAACCTTTCGGTTTTTGCCAAGCTCAATATTTCCGAAGATTCAAACACCCGGATTCTTTCATTCCTCGGGCTTATCGGGACCACCCTCAATGTCAGCTTCTGATTCCTGGGTCTCAGCCTCGGCGGGGGGATTCTTAATCCTGTCCAGGGCCTTGCGTATGCCGTCTTTGTGGGCTTCGCTTATGAGGCTGTGGTCAAGCAGTTTTTCCAGGGCTTCGGTATCGTCAAAGCCTTCCGCCACGGCCGCGTCAAGTTCGGTAATTCCTTCGTCGCTCCCGCTGTCTGCCGTAAGAAGCAGCCTGGCGCTTTCAAAGCGGAGGCTCGATTTTTTAAGGGTTTCCGTGTCTGTCTCGATGGCCGCGGCGGCGGCCCGGTACTGTTCCAGGGCCCGGGCATAGAGGCCTGCCGCCTCCAGAACCTGGGCGTATTCATAAAGAACCTGGGGGGAGGCCTGGGAAGCGACGCCAATCCATTTGGCGTAATTATCCGCCGCCTCGACTTTGTTCAGGGCCTTTTGGGTTCTTGCCAGGAGAAGCAGGGCGTCCTGGTTCTCGTCCAGGGCATAGGGGTGTTTGAGCAAAACCGCTTCGCCTTGATCGTATTTTTCCATGGCATAGAGAACCAGGGCGTAGTTGTACCCGTCGTCGGCCTCCTCGGGAACCAGGGCCAGCACCCTGACGTAGAGGGCTTCGGCTTCTTCAATATCGCCTTTTTTTATCCGCCCGTAAGCCGCCGCCCTAAGGGCCATTACATTCCGGGGGTCCCTTTCCAGAATCTTCTCAAAATGCTTCACCGCTTCTTCATAACGGCCGGTCTCAAAGGCTATCCGCCCCAGGTTATATTCCGAGGCAACCATGGTCCGGTTTACCGATCTGGCCCGGTTGAGCCATTTTTCCGCTTCCGCGAATTTTCCAAGCTCGTAATAGGCCATGCCGATGGAAAAATATTCTTCCGCCGAAGCCGCCTGGGAAGCGCAGGAAGGGAAAAAAAAAGAGAAGGCTAAAAAAACCGGCAGAAGAAAAGCGCCGAAAACCCGGCCTTTCCCTTTTAAAAAAGCTTTCATTGCCCGGTATTCAGCACCGTATTTTCGATCTGCCTGAGCTGGGCCCTGTAAAGCCGGGCGATGTTGGAGCCGTAATCGGCCACAAGCTGGATGATATTCCTGGGCAATTCCTGATCCCTGCCGTTGATCCTGTCCCCCGCGTCTCCCAGGCCGGGCATGATGTAGGCGTTCTCGTTCAGCACCGGGTCCATCCACAGGGTGTAGACCCGGCAGTTTTCCAGGGCCCGCACCGCCCGGAGCGCGCCTTTGAGGGCCGCGATGACATTGAAAAACTGTATCGATTTCGGCTTGACCCCTTCGTCCAGGAGGTACTTTACCACGGTCACCAGGCTCCCGCCGGTGGCGTTCATGGGGTCCGCGAAAACCAGATCCTTCCCTTCCAACTGCTCCAGCTTGAAATAGGAGCGATCCAAATCCATTATATATTCCATATCATTTTCGTGCCTGGTGTCGTCCCTGCGGATTTTAAAAAGCGCGAAGGGGGTTACATAGCCGTGGGAAGAATACTCCTGGATTTCTTTGGACATGATCATCGAAGGGAGCAGGGCCCCCCGGAGCATGACGCACATCACCGTATTTTCGATCTTGTCGTCGATATTGGTAATCTTATGGACTGCGTAATTCTGGACCGGCATGTTGACCGGGGTTTTTACGATGAGATAGTTTTTATTGGAACCCGTGGTTCCGCCGTAGGCCAGTTTGAAGAGCATTTCATAAGCCCGCTGGATATAGTAGACAAATTCCTCGTTCCCGGTTCTCATGTCCCGGAGTTTCGCTATGAGCCGGGAGGCCTCGGGATGGCTTTCCTGGGGGGTAAGGAAAGAATACACCTGCAAGTCTTTTTCATTCCCGCAGATTTCCTGCATTATGGAACCCATCTCGTTAAAAAGCCGGATCAGGCTCTCCTCTTCCCGCTGTTTTTCCCTGTCCAGCCTGCTGGCGGCCAGGATGGAAAAGCTGCTCATCACCTCCCGGTATACCCTGTCCATACGGGCAATATACCCCCGGTCCGCCTCGGTGAGATAGCCGTCCAGATCTTCCGCTTTAAGAATTACTTTGTTCATGGATGAAGTTTATACAATACGGCGGCCGTATTCCACAATCGCCGCAAAGTGATACTAGAACTTGAGAGCCAATCCCACATTAAACCAGTAGGGATAACCGAATTCAACCATGGCGCCCAGCATATCGGTGAAGTAGAAATGAGCGCCTACCTGACCGCCGGCTGTAAACCCGCCCACATCATAGTAGTCTTCATAGTAAGACTTGTTTGGCCCGTCATAGGTGAGACTGGCAATTTCGTATCCCAGGAAAATCCCGGTATAGAGATCAAGCCAGCTAACATCAAGACCCCAGTGCCAGTTGCCCCGGCCGCCGAAAGTTATATGGTTCCAAGTCCATTTTTGAGAACCTATTAGACTCAGTTTATATTCGGACCGGTGGAACGCGAAGAGCCCGCCCACGGAAATAGGCACACCCACGGGCAGGGCATATTCCGCGCTTAGCCGCAGGGGCGGTAATACTAAGTCTCCATATGCGGCCCTGGTAAACCCAATGCCGATATCAACCAGGATATCGCCGCCTCCTACCGGCGGCGGATAGCTCAAAATGTCAAAACCAAAGGCCGCGCCTCCCGCAATAACAAGAACCGCCAAGAGCAATAGAACCTTTTTCATAACAAAACCTCCAGATAAACCAGATAAACCAGATAAACCAGATAAAGGAGCCTGTCCCAAAACTATTTTACTGTGAGCTAAAAGCTCACGGTTTTGGGACAGGCTCTCGGAAAAAGCGGTCTAATCGGACTAAAGTCCGGCCCGCTTTTTCCCCTAAATTTAAGG
>JAISRW010000033.1 GCA_031273405.1 Treponema sp. | reverse complement strand
AATTTTCCCGGCCAGAGTTTTGGGGGATAGGAGAAAATTTCTTCCACCGGCTTTACCGCGGTTACGAATATCCAGTACAGGGGAAAGAGGGCCAGAAAAACAACGCCAATCATGACAAGATAAATAAAAGCGTTAAGCATCCTTTCCTGTTTCTTGGCCGAAAGGGCCGGGGATGTTTTGTATTTCGTCATACCGCCGCCTTTTCCGACTTCATGCGGATGAGGGTAAAGGCGAGGAGGACAAGGAACAGAACCACCCCGCCGGCGGAAGCCCGGCCGAAATAATTCATTTTAAAAGCCGTATCATACACATAGACCACCAGGGTCTTGGTAGCGTTGAGGGGGCCGCCCTTGGTCATCACGTAGATGAGGTCAAACGAACGGAAGCTGTGGATAACGCAGGTGATAAGCACAAACATATGGGTAGGACCGAGGAGGGGCATAGTGATATGTATGAAGGACTGCCGCGGTGAGGCCCCGTCTATTTTTGCGGCCTCGTAGTATTCCGGGGAAATGCCCTGGAGGGCCGCCAGGTAGATCACCATGTTGTACCCTGTTCTGGCCCAGATGGTGCCTATCACAACCATCACCATGGCATAGCGGGGATCGGTACTCCATTCCACCCTGGAGCCCCCGAGAAAGCCGATGATATAATTGATAAGGCCGAGCTGGGGATCGAAGAGCCAGATAAAAACCATCCCGGTTACCACCGTGGAAACCACCGAAGGCAGGTACATGGAGCTTCGGAAAAAGCCCCGGAAGAAGATCTTCCGATTGAGCATGAGCGCGAACGCCAGGGACAGGGCCATGAGGAGGGGCACTGTCGCGGCGCTGAAGGCGATGGTATTCCACAGAGATCTTAAAAACACCTCGTCCCGGAAAATATAAAAATAGTTATCCAGGCCGATGAATTTCGGATCTCCCAGGCCGCTCCACTTTACCAGACTGTACCAGCCTGTCATAAAGAGGGGGATGATCATAAAAACCAGAAACAAAAACATGTTGGGCAGGATAAACAAATAGGGTACAACCTTGAGGCTGTTCCAAAAAGGCGTAACGGTCCGCCCTGGGACCCTGCTTTGGATATTCGGCATTCATTTTTCCTCGCTCCAAGAACGATACCACCCTTTAGAGAGGAACAAAATATGAGACTTGTACTATTTGTAGCATAAATCAACCGCGGCTGACATCTTTTTGGTCATTTGTACTATAATGTAACTATCCATGAGTGAGCGCGACTTTTCCGAACTTCCCCTGACGAAACAATCTTCCCGGTATTCCAGCAGAAAATTCCCCCTCCACGCCATGACCATCATGTTCGGCCATTCCCGGGAAACGACGGCTGACTATTATAATGACGGAAAGGCCATGGACGGTTCCTCCCACGCGGCCTGGCAGTATACCCTGTCCGGCAGGGGCTGCCTGGAGCTTGAGGGGAACCGGAGGGATCTGCTCCCCGGCTCCCTGATGATCCTCCCCATACCGGGCCCCCATGTGTATTATCTCCCCGAATCTTCGGATCACTGGGAATTTGTCTTTGTCACCATGGCGGGCAGGGAGGCGGTGAGGATCACCCGGATGATAGAGCGGCACCTGGGCAATGTGATAGACGCCCGGAACATGCCCCAAACCACCGGCCTGTTCTACGAGATCCTGGAAAAATTTTTCTTCGGCGGCATCGACAATCCCTTTATTAATTCCGGCTATACCTACCAGTTGTGTATGAAGTTTCTGGAAGAGGCCGGGGGCATACAGGCGCCTCTGGGGAAATATTCCTTCGCGGAATTAAAGAACTTCCTCCAAAATAACCTGTACCGGGATATTTCGGTGGAAGAAATGGCCAGGGTGATGGATTTAAGCCGCAGCCATTTTACCCGCATCTTCAGCAGGGAAATGGGGATAAGCCCCCGGCTTTACCTGGAGAATCTCCGGCTTAAAGACGCCATGGACTTTCTGTTTCAGGAGGGCGTTACGGTGAAAGAAACCGCGGCTCATTGCGGTATCTACGATGCCAATTATTTCTGCCGCCTTTTCAAGAAACATTACGGCGTCTCTCCGGGAAAATACAAGGAGTGGAATTTTACCGGCCGGCCTGATAAGGGAAAATGACGAACCCCGCGCTTTGGGTCATTTCCCGTGGCAGTGCTTGTACTTCTTGCCCGAGCCGCAGGGGCAGGGATCGTTCCGGCCGACCTTGGGCTGGGAACGCACCATGGTGACATTTCCCCCCTGGGGACGGGCGGACCGGCCTTCGCCGCCGCCGGTCTGCCGGGGGGCGGAGGCCCCGAAAGCGGAGGCGCCGAAGGCGCCCATGCTGCTGTGGCTCGCGGACTGGACCGAAGCGGCCGTTCGGGGCCTGGGCTCTTGGCTTTCTCCCGTCCTGATTCTGATCAGGTGGAGGCGGGAGGCAATGGCCTGTCTTATGTCGTCAATCATGGATTCAAAGATCTGGAAGCCTTCGACCTTATATTCGGTGAGAGGGTTTTTCTGGGCGTAGCTTCGCAGGTATACCGCTTCCCTCAGGGCTTCCATGTTTTCGAGGTGATCCAGCCATTTGCGATCCACCATCATCAGGTATTGTTCCCGGATGATAAAATTAAGGTAATCCCTGCCGATGATTTCTTCTTTTTCTTCCAATTCGCGCCCTAGTTCTTCCAGGATTCGGTTTTCAAGAAGCTCGGGGTTTTTTATTTCGGCGTCTTCGATTTTTAAAACATAGGCGAATTTGGTTTTAAGGTTTTCCGTCAGATCTTTGATCCCGGCGTTGGTGTCCCTGCGCATGGTTTCTTTAAACCCGGCGATAAAGGAGGCGACCATATCGGCGGTGGCGTCGTTTACCCTCGCCTTGAGGTTGTCGTCGCTGAGTATGGCGTCCCGCTGTTCATAGATGAATTTCCTCTGCTGGTTCAGGACATCGTCATATTCCAGGAGATGCTTGCGGATCTCGAAATTCCTCTCCTCAACTTTTTTCTGGGCTTTTTCTATGCTGCGGTTCAGCCAGGGATGGTTGATGGGTTCGCCAGGCTCCATTCCGATTTTTGCCATGAGGCCCTTGATGTTTTCCCCGCCGAAAAGCCTCATCAAATCGTCGTCCATGGAGATGAAGAACTTGGATTTTCCCGGGTCCCCCTGGCGGCCCGATCGGCCCCGGAGCTGGTTATCGATGCGGCGGCTTTCGTGGCGCTCGGTGGCGATAACATAAAGGCCCCCGGCCTTTTTTACTTCCTCATAATCGTTTTTCCATTTTTCGTATTCTTCTTTATAGATTTCGGCGTACTTTTCGGGGGGGGCGCCGGTGCCGGCCCTTTTCCGGGCCCGGTGCTCGGGGTTGCCTCCCAGCTTTATGTCGGTGCCCCGACCGGCCATGTTGGTGGCGATGGTCACCGCCCCCCTGGCCCCCGCCTCGGCGATGATGGCCGCCTCCCTGGCGTGATTTTTAGCGTTGAGCACTTCGTGGCGTATGCCCCGCCGGGTAAGCAGGGTGGAGACCCTTTCGGATTTTTCGATGGACACGGTTCCCACAAGCATGGGCTGGCCTTTTTTATGGGCCTCGGCTATCTCGTCGCAGAGGGCTTCGTACTTTTCGTTTTCGTTAAGGTAGATCACGTCGTCTTCGTCCCGGCGTATGACCGGCAAATTGGTGGGGATGACCATGACGTCGAGTTTATAGATCTTGCTGAATTCCACCGCCTCGGTATCCGCGGTGCCGGTCATGCCGGAAATCTTTTGATAGAGCCTGAAGTAATTCTGGAAGGTGATGGTCGCCAGGGTGCGGTTCCGCTGGGCGATCCGTATCCTCTCCTTGGCCTCTATAGCCTGGTGGAGGCCGTCGGAATAACGGCGGCCGTGGAGGATTCTTCCGGTAAACTCGTCCACAATCTGAACCAGGCCGTCCTGGACCACATAATCCACGTCAATATGAAAGAGCTTGTGGGCCTTTAAAGCCTGGGTAAAATAATGGATGAATTCAAAGTTCCCCTCGTCCACGACGGAACCTTTGATGAGCCCCCGCTTTTGAAGGAGATCTTCTATTTTGGCGAGCCCCGCGTTGGTAAAGGAGACGTTTTTGTTTTTTTCGTTAAGCTTGTAGTCGCCTATTATTTCTTCCCCCTGGGTTTCGTCGGGGTAGTCGCCGTCTTCCTTTTTTTTCACTTCCTCAAGGGAACCCAGGAGCCGGTCAACCTCGGCGAACTTGAAGGTGTCGTCTTCGGCGGCCCCGGATATGATGAGGGGGGTTCTGGCTTCGTCGATGAGGATGGAGTCGATTTCGTCTACTATGCAGTAGTTATGCCCCCGCTGTACCCGGCTTTGGAGATCCCGGCACATGTTGTCCCGGAGATAGTCAAAGCCGAATTCGTTGTTGGTCCCGTAGGTAATGTCGCAGGCGTAATTTTCTTTCCGCCTCTGGTTGTCCATGTCCGAGAGGATGGCGCCCACCGTAAGGCCGAGGCAGCTAAAGATGGGGCGCATCCATTCGGCGTCCCTGCCGGCCAGGTAGTCGTTCACCGTAACCACATGGATGCCCTTGCCGGGGATGGCGTTGAGATAGGCCGCGGCGACGCTCATGAGGGTCTTGCCCTC
>JAISRW010000135.1 GCA_031273405.1 Treponema sp. | reverse complement strand
TTTCATCTATACTTTGTCACAAAAAGATGAAGAATTCAGGTGTAAATTCTGAATATCGACGCAAAAGTCCGTGGTGTCCGGGTGGTCCGTGGTTATAAAAATTCTAAGTAAACGCATATGGGTACGTACCCCGGCCGCTTTGTCTACGCTTGACCCATAACTAAGCATGAAGCATCGCGCCTTTGCGGTTAAATTTTTTCGCTCTGTCCATAGTAGGCGGCAGGGCCGTGCTTGCGTTCCCAGTGTTTGCGGATGATGTGGTCGGGGAGGGGCGGCGAACGGGGATCGAGGGTCAGGGTGAGGAGGGCCATCTTGCAGATTTCTTCCAGAACCGCGCCGTTGTATACCGATTGTGCCGCGTTCTTCCCCCAGGTAAAGGGGCCGTGCCCGGCGACCAGAACCATCTGTATATGGGAGGGATCGATGTTCCCGTTTCTAAAGGCCGCGGCAATGAGATTGCCTGTTTCCAGTTCGTAATCCCTCGCGGCCGCTTCGCCGTCCATCATCTCCGTGCAGGGGATCGCTTGGGCGCCATGATCGGCGTGGGTGGTTCCGAAAACCGGTACGGTCCTGCGGGCCTGGGCCCAGGCGACGGCGTAGGGCGAATGGGTGTGGGTGATGCCGCCTATGCCTGGGAATTCCCGGTAAAGAACGCAGTGGGTTTTGGTGTCCGACGAAGGGTTGAGCTTCCCCTCGACGACCTTCGCGTCCAGATCCACAACCACCATGGAATCGGGCGTTAAGTCGTCGTAGGCCACGCCGGAAGGCTTGATGGCGAACACCCCCCCGGCGGGATCGAAAGCCGACACGTTGCCCCAGGTATAAATAGCGAGATTGCGCCTGGGGATTTCCCTGTTTGCCTCGAAGGCTTCTTCCTTCAATGTTTTATAGGGGCTTTTATCGAGGCTTTTGTCGGGGCTTTTATCCAAACTTTTATCAAGATTCATCGGTCACTCCTGTTATAAAATATTCCATACATTCCATGATTTCCCCGGCTATCGCCCCGGGGCTCTTGCCGCCGGCGCTGACGACCCGGTGGGCTATGGCCCTGTAGACCCGGGCCCGGCGCTCGTGGAGCCGCCGGTGGGTTTCCCGGGGATTACCGCTTTGGAGGAAGGGCGGGAGCCCGCCCCCGGCGGCGGTTTCGAGGATGCGGTTCCAGGCGGTTTCGGCCGGAACGTCGAGGCAGACGATGAAGAGGTTCCGGGCTTTTTTGAGCAGTTCCATCGCCCCGCCGTTATCGGCGAGGCCGCCCCCCGCCGCGGCGACGATCCTTTCCCGGCTTTCCAGGACTTCCGCCAGGGCTTCGGCCTCGGCGGCCCTGAAAACTTCCGGCCCCTCCCTGAAAAGCGTCCGGGGCGTCTTGCCGGTTCTTTTTTCCACACCGTCGTCCAGATCGATAAACCTCCCTCCCCAGGGCCCGGCCAGGGCCCGGCCCGCCGTGGTTTTCCCCGAATGTTTCGGTCCCGTGAGGAGTACAATTTGAACCGGTTCTTCTCCCATGGACTCTAGCTTAGTAAAATCATTATTATTATTCCAGAGCCTATGACATGAACGGATTGTGGATTCTTTTTTTGCTGATTTTTATCGCCGCCCTGCCGGTTTTCCCCGCCTTCCTTTGGTTCAGGAAACTCAGGCTGAAGCCCCTCTCCTTCCTGCTTTCCCTGGCCGCGGGAATTCTGGCCCTCCTTTTTGCCGCGGTGTTCCAGAATTTTCTGCCCTTTCCGGAGGCGGGGAGGCCGGGCGGGGGAGGCGCGGCTTCGGCGATCTTCGGTGTTTTTATCCGCGTTGCCTTTGTCGAGGAGTTCTGCAAATATGCCGCCCTCTACCTCCTCCTGGGCTGGACAAAGGGCCGCAAAGATGCCGGCGGCTTTGCTTCCGGCGCCGCTGCCGGGCTTGCCGCCGGCCTGGGTTTCGCGGCGGTCGAGAGCGCCTCCTACGGCGCGGCGGACATAAGCATCGCCCTTCTGCGGGCCTTTACCGCCGCCCCCCTGCACGCCGCCTGCGGGTCCAGGGTCGGCGCCGCGGCGGAGCTCTGGGGGAAAAGCCGGCTCCGGGGGGCCTCCGCTTTTTTCACGGCCCTGATGATTCACGGGATTTACGATCTTGCCATTGTGAGCCCCGTCATCCCCGCCTTCCTCGCGGTCCTCATCGCCCTCACCGCCCTGGGTTCTTCCCTGGCCGCCATCCGCCGGGGCGGGGAGGAAGATTAAACCCTCCGACCGGGGCGCCGGTAGGAAGTCCCAATAGTCTTCCCTGTGCGCCCCTTCGGTTTTTTCCCTCTCCACGCTTCCCGTCGGTGCGGTCCGGGGCTATATGGAAAAAAATTCTTTTGTGGCGGAAAACGTTTCTTCCCCCAGAAGGAGGGGATCCTGTTTCCGGAAGGCGGCGATAGCCTCCGCGATATGGGGAAGGTATTTGGGTTCGTTCCGCCGGTTCCTCACCCGCTCCCCCAGATCCCTGGGGAGGAGGAAGGGGGCGTCGGTTTCTATCATGAGCCGGCCGGCGGGGATTTCCCGCATCAGCTCCCCCAGATGGCGGCCCCGCCTTTCGTCGCAGATCCAGCCGGTGACGCCTATAGAGCAGCCCAGGTCCAGGTATTTTTCCAGCTCCTCCCGGCTGCCCGTAAAACAGTGAACGACCTTTTTCGGGACCCCTTTCCCGCAGTCTTCAAGAATGGCCGAGAAATCGGCGAAGGCGTCCCGCTCGTGGAGGAAGAGGGGGAGGCCGAGTTCGGCGGCAAGCTCTATCTGTTTGACGAACCACGTCCGCTGCACGTCTCTGGGCGAAAAATCCCGGTTATAGTCCAAGCCGCATTCGCCTATCGCCGCCGCCTTGTATTGCAGGGCCAGGCCGCGCAGGTTTTCGATGGTCTTTTCGCCGCAGAACCGCGCCTCGTGGGGGTGGACCCCCGCGGTGGTATAGAGCTTCCCCGGCCGCTCCCGGGAAAAGGCCGCGGCGAATTCGGAGGCCTCCCGGCTGCTCTTCTCCCCGTTCCCGGTGACGATGAGCGGGGACACCCCCGCTTCCTCAGCCTTCAGTATCACTGCTTCCCTGTCCCGGTCAAAAGAAGGGTGCATCAAATTGAT
>JAISRW010000129.1 GCA_031273405.1 Treponema sp. | reverse complement strand
TGAGGATTTCCCAAAACTGAAGTCTTGGGAAATCCTCTCATGTGAGACAATTCCAAAATAACCGATTTTGGAACCAGTTCATATAACCGGAGTTGAATTTGTTTCTTAAAAGCCTTGATATATACGGGTTTAAATCCTTTGCCGACAAAACCCGGGTCGAATTCGCCGACGGGATCACCGCCCTCCTGGGCCCCAACGGCTGCGGAAAGTCCAATGTGGTGGACGCAGTCAAATGGGCCCTGGGGGAACAGGCTTCCAGGGCCATGCGGGCCGAAAAGATGGAAGACGTCATCTTTAACGGCACCGAAAACCGGAAAGCCCTGAATGTGGCGGAGGTGGTCCTTACCTTGGCAAACGATGCCGGCCTCCTCCCCCTGGACATGCCGGAGATCGAGATCAAGCGCCGGCTCTACCGCTCCGGGGAGAGTGAGTACTTTATCAATTCCGCGCCGGTGCGGCTCAAAGAGGTAAGGGAGCTTTTCTGGGACACCGGGGTAGGCAAGGCGGCCTATTCGGTGATGGAACAAGGCAAAATCGACCAGATCCTCTCGTCCAAGCCCGAAGAAAGGCGCTATCTGTTTGAAGAAGCCGCCGGAATCACCCGGTACAAGATAAAAGGGGCGGATACCGCCCGGAAACTCGAAAAAACCGAAGAAAACATGCGCCAGGTGGAAGGAATCCTGGGGGAAGTCAAACGTTCCTACGACACCCTCAAGATCCAGTCCGAAAAAACCCTGAAGCACCGGGCCCTGAAAGACGAAATTTTTGAGAACGAGCTGAATATCCAGCTTTTGCGGCTCAAACAGTTCCGCTACGACCGGGACGAGCGGGGAGAAAACCTGAGGCGCCGCACCGCCGAGCGGGACGCCATAAAGGCCGAGATGGAAGCGGCCAACAAGGCCCTGGAAGAGAACATGGACCTGGTGAACTCCCTGGAAGCCCGGCTCGCGGAGTACCAGAAGAGCATCTACGGCCTGGCGGTGGAGAAAAACGCCCGGGAAAAGGAGATACGCCTCCTCCAGGAGCAGCGGCAGGACACCAGGACCAAGATCGAAGCCGGCGAAAGCAGGGAACGCTCGGCGGGCGTCAAAATCGAGGAGCTCAAAGACGATGCCGCCGAGCAGGACGACGTGGTCCGGGATCTCCGCAAAAAAGTCATTGACATAGAAGAAAACATTACATCCTTTGAGGAGAACATACGCCTGGCGTCCTCCAGAATCGGGGAGAACGAAGGCGCCGTCCGCCGGGCGGAGGAAGAAATCCGCAGCCTTGACGAAGCAAGAGGGGGCCGGGAAAAGGAACTGGAGGCCATAACCGACGACATCGTGACCGCCCTGGACGCTGGCCTCAAAGAGGCGGGCTATTCGGCGGCGGAACGGAGGAACGGTGAGAGCGCCCTGAACGAAACCCTCACCCTCCTCAAGACCATACTCTCGGGCCGGGAAAAGCTGGCCGGCGATCTTGCCCGGGCCGCCGAAGGCGGCGTCTCCCTGGAAGAACTCAGACGGCTGGCCGAAAACCTCTCAGCCGCCCTGGCGGAAGCCGCCGGGCATGCGGACAAAGCCCTCGCCCTCTTCGAAGCCTACAGGAAAAGCACCCCCTCCTTCATCGACGACTTCCTGGCCCCCCAGGGGATCATCACCAAAAAGCGGAACCTGGACGCCCAGATCCGCGTCTGCCGCGACGGCGTCAGGGACAAGCGGGAGTTGATCGGGAAACTGCGGAAAAACAGCGACGACCTGAACGGCAAAATCGACGAATACCGGGCCACCCTGGAAGACCTCCGGGTCAACCGTATGAAGATGGCCACCCAGGCCCAGGCCGCGGAGGAACAGGCCCGGCTCATCCGCCGGGAACTGGCAGGCCAGGAAAACCTCCTCAAAACTATCAGGGACGAGCTCTTCCTGGACCGCAAGCGCCACGAGGAAATCGAGGAGCGCGTCGCCGGCGCCGAAGAAGAGGCGGCCGAAATCGAGCGGAAGGGCAAGCAGCTTACCGCGGACCTTGAGAATCTGGAAAAGGATATCCTGAAAAAAAGCGGCGATGTGGCGGGAAAGCAGGAAGCCATCAAGAAGCGCGTGTCCGAGCTCGCCCGGGTCCAGGAGGCCATGGAAAAGATCCATCTGGATCTGGTCCAGGCGGAAACCGAGATAAAGAACATCCAGGACAATTTCCGGGAGACCCATTCCCGGGATCTCCTGGAATTCGAGGAGAGGATCTTCACGATAACCACCCCCCCCGGAGAACTGCGGGAGCGCCTGGCCGCCGGAAGGCAGGCCCTGAGAGACCTGGGGTCGGTGAATTTCGCGGCCCCCGAGGAATTCGCCGAAACCAAGGAGCGCTACGACTTTCTCTCCGGCCAGCTTGCGGATCTGGCCAAGGCCAGGGAGGACCTGGAAACCCTGACCGCCGAGATCCGGGCGGAATCGTCGGAGCTCTTCATCGAGGCCTACAACAAGATCAAGAAGAATTTTCACAATATGTTCCGCCGCCTTTTCGGGGGCGGCCGGGCGGAACTCCGGCTCCAGGACAATAACCATGTGCTGGAATCGGGGATTGAGATCTTTGCCCAGCCCCCGGGGAAGAAGCTGGAGAACATCACCCTCCTCTCGGGGGGCGAAAAATCCATGACCGCGGTGGCCCTGCTTTTCGCCACCTATATGGTACGGCCCAGCCCCTTCTGCCTTCTCGACGAGATTGACGCCGCCTTGGACGAGCAAAACGTCACCCGCTTTGTCCAGGTCCTTCGGGAATTCGGCAGTTCCAGCCAGTTCATCGTCATCACCCACAACAAAAAGACCGTCACCTGCGCCGACACCCTTTTGGGAGTTACCATGGAGGAATCGGGGATAACCAAGATGATTTCGATGAGGCTGAAAAATTCCGGCGTTCCGGAGGGTTCCGCCGAGGAAGGAGGCCGGGAGCCGGAACCTCCCCAGCAGGAGCTCTGGGGCAAGGGCGCCGCCTTTGAGGAAGAAGAGGTCGAAGCCGAAGAAGGCCGGGAACTGCCCCCCGGCGTGGACGATCCCTCCAAGGTAAGCGAGGCGGACCTCAGGCCCATACGCTCCCGCCCCGCCGGAAAAACTCCGGCCCCTGAAAAACAGGGGCCGGAGGCTACATAGCCGCAACCAAGCCGGCCGCCGCGGATAGCCGGAGTTTACCCAAGCCCGGTTCCCGGGCCCGCGAGTCCGGGGTTACGGAAGCCCGTGCCGCCGGGGCTTAAAACCGGTAGGAAACGCCGATGCCTACATTGACAACGTCTTTTTTGTTGGTTCCTTCAATGTTGACGGCAGAAGGGATACCGGCTTTATAATCCGCGGGAATATAGTGAACGTAGAGGACGCCTAAGTTGATGTCCAGACCGAAGCCGAGGCTGTATGTGGCGCCAAGGCCGAAGTTGAGTGAATCCAGGGGGGGGTTGGCGCTGGCGTTCAGGATCTGCTCATCAAAGTAGCTTTGTTTGGTCCCCGACTCGGTATAGGAAAAGCCCGCGCCTATCTTGAGGGGATCCAGGATCCGCCAGCTCGCCCCCAGTCCCACGTCAAAGCCTATGTCAAAATAATCATCCGCGCCCTTATCAAGGCCTATATCATAGTCCGCAAAGGGGAGAAGATACAGGGTCCCCGAAAGATCCAGGGCCAGCCCCGGGAACACCACGTATTCAACCCCCGCCGCAATGATATGGGGCAGATTTTGATTGAATTTCCCGCCGTCTTTTACGCCTGCGTTTGTCAAAGTACTCTGCAACGCTTGTCCAAGAGCGGCCGATGTCTTTACGTCATATTCAAATTCAAGGCGGGTTTCCATTTCATAGCGCAGCCCGATAGTAAGGCCCTCCAGGGGACGGATATCAAAGCCGATAATGGGCGTAACCCCCAGGGCGTTGTACGTAACTTCGGCTTCCCCTTTGGCGCCGTTCCCGAATTCCGCTTCCAGACTAAAACCCCGGCGGGGGATGACCAGCCGGGCCCCAGCGCTTACGGACATCATGTCATTCAGGAAAGAGTAGGCCCCGCCCAGAGCTATGTTGTAGTAGATACTGGACGCCGTAAAGCTCTGGGACTTAATTGAACCAAGCCCCGCTGAAGCCATTATACCGTGCAGGGCATAAGTCGTACCAGCGGTTCCGTCACCATAGTCCAACTCCCCGCCGCCGGCGACAACCCCCGCCTGGAGGTTGGCCGCCAGCCTGCCTATGCCCACCGTCCCAAAGTTATAGCTCGCGTACAGATTGGGCAGAAGGGGGGTGAACATTT
Organism: Treponema sp.; assembly: GCA_031273405.1. The sequence continues at coordinate 13,255 of JAISRW010000129.1, read as the reverse complement.
CGGGCTTAAAAGTCTCGTTTAAGGCGCCGGCGCCGCTAAGACCTGTGCCTTTCATGTCGTGTTCATACAATTTGAAGAGAAATTGGTTGCTTACGTCCAGGTGGAGCCCCTCGGGCAGGAAGGCTGTTCCCGCAGGGTTGTAGTTGATGATGTCGGCGCCGTCGGTGGCGGCATTCCGGTTAAGGGTTTGCAGATACACAGCGCTCTGGTTGCCAAGGTAATCCAGGTTCCCGGCAGAGAGCGCCCCTGCCGACAGCAGCAAAACCGCCGCCGCCAGGGCAAAAATTTTTTTGTCCATAATAGACCTCCAAAAATAGTTATCCCTTGAAATTTAAGGGAGCTTTCCCAAAGCCGAAGTTTCGGGAAAGCCGTTTTTGTATTATGACAAAAATTAAATATTTGTCAAGGTTTGCCGCAAGTCACAAGTCGGTGTCCCAAGTCAGGCAGCGGTTTTACTTTTAACCACGAAAAACACGAAAAGAAAAACAACCACACCGAACCGAAAGTTCGCGGTTCGATGGTTCCCGACACCAAGGAAGGAAAAAGAGTGTTTTCTAACCAAAACCTTCATGTCCTTTGCGGTTAAATTTCTTCAAAGTAAAACCGCTGGAATAGTGCGGGGGTCCCCTTGACATTTCGCTTTGTCTGGTTCATATTGGGGAGAGACTTAATCACCGGGCCGGGAGCCCAAGGAGACATTGAAGTGCCCTGCGGAAGAAAACGCAAACTGAGGAAGATTGCAACCCACAAACGTAAGAAGAAGCTCAGAAAAAACAGACACAAGAACAAATGACGATCCGGCGCCGGGCGCCGTTTTTGTGCGGCTGCCGGCCTGATTCGCCGGACCCTGACATTCAAGCGCATTTCCATTTAGAACAGCCGTCTCAAAGATGAGTATGGAGCAAAAGAAACACCGGATATATACATCCCGGCCTCCCATGAAGCTGCCTTCGGGCGGGGTTTTGGATTTTTCAGGCCCCGCTCTGGTTATGGCCGTTGTCAATTGTAACGACGACTCCTTTTACGCTCCCAGCCGGGCCTCGGGGGAGTGTGCGGCCAGGAAGGCCCTGGAGGCCGAAGAAAACGGGGCGGCCGCCATCGATTTCGGCGGGGAATCGACCAGGCCGGGGGCCGCCTATATAAGCGAAGAAGAGGAGACCCGCCGCCTTATTCCGGTTATCGAAGCCTTCAGGCGGCGGTCTTCCCTTCCTGTTTCGGTGGACACCCGGAAGGCGGCTGTTGCCAGGGCCGCCCTGGATTCGGGGGCGGACATCATAAACGATATTTCGGCCCTGGAAGACGACGAAACCATGGCTTCCCTCTGCGCCGAACGGGGCGCGGCGGTGGTGCTTATGCATAAGCAGGGAACCCCCCGGACCATGCAGAACTCTCCCCGCTACAGCGACCCGGTTCCGGAAGTGGCCGCTTATCTCCGGGGCCGGGTAAGGCAGGCGGAGGAAGCGGGCATAAGGCCGGAAAAGATCATCCTGGACCCGGGCATAGGTTTCGGCAAAAGAACCGAAGACAACCTGGAGCTTTTGGGCCGTCTTGCGGAAATTTGCGGGAAAGACTATCCTGTATTGGTCGGGGTTTCCCGAAAAACCCTGATAGGCGATATTACCGGCAGGGACGCCGCCGGGAGGCTTGCGGGTACTCTGGCTGCCAATGCGGCGGCGGTCATGAACGGGGCGGATATAATACGCATCCATGATGTTCGGGAAGGGGCGGACCTGGTAAAGGTCCTCTATGCCGTTATGCGGACGACGGATCGTTATCAGCAGGGGTCATTATGAGAGGGATCGTTAATGGAATGGTTGCAACGATTAAGCTCGATCTATGATTTTATCCGTCCCATCCTGGATGTGGCGATCCTCGCCCTGCTCCTCTACAAAGCCTATGAGCTGCTGGTAAAAACCCAGGCGGTTCAACTGGTGCGGGGGGCCGGGTTCCTGGCCCTGGTTTACGGCGTCGCGGTTTTGTTCAAACTGACTACCCTCCAGTGGCTCCTCAACATCCTGGCCCCGGGGCTGTTTATCGCCGTGGCCATTGTCTTCCAGCCGGAATTGCGGCAAATCATCATACGCCTGGGCCAGGGCGAACTTTTCAGACCCGACAGAAAACCCCGGCTGGGCCAGCTTGAGGCGGCGGTGACTGCCGCCGAAATTCTCTCCCAGGAAAAGCGGGGCATGCTGGTGGTATTTCCCCGCCGGATCAACATCAAGAACATCATCGAAACCGGGACCAGGCTGAACGCGGATATTTCTTCCAGCCTCATCGTAACGGTTTTCGCATTTGACACCCCCCTCCACGATGGGGCCATGATCATCCAGAACGGGAAGATTGTAGCCGCCGGTTGCTTCCTTCCCCTTTCGGAACAGCAGGGCATACGGAAGAATTTCGGCACCCGCCACCGGGCTTCCCTGGGCATGTCCGAACAATCCGACGCGGTGGTTCTGGTGGTTTCCGAGGAGACCGGGGCAATAAGCCTGGCTTATGACGCCAAGCTCTACTACGACCTTTCTTCTATTGAAGTCACCCGCAAACTCAGGGAACTCCTGAACCGTGGTGACCGGAGAGGGGAGGCGGACGCCGCCCTGCCCGAGGCGGCCGGCGCCGAAGGGCGCGCAGCCGTAGGAGAGAGCCCCGGATTAAGCGGTGGAAAGGATGTGTTCCTTGGACAGTAAAAAATTACTAGCCAAAGTAGTACAGAATTGGCCGGCCAAAGTCCTCTCCATCATTCTTGCCGTTTTTCTCTTTGTCCTGCACAGGATGAGCACCCTGGAAGAAAGGTTTTTTTCGGTCCCCCTGAACGTGGAGGCCAAGGGAAATCTGACCCCCTCCAGTTCCTATCCCCGGATGATCCGGGTAAGCCTCAGGGGGGATCCTACCAGCATTTATCCCATACTGGAAGACGATATCGAAGCCTTCGCGGATTTTGAAAAATACGATGTCCCCGGAACCTACCGTTCTCCGGTACAGATCCGGAAGAAGGGAACCGCCCTGGAGGTGGAACCCCTGGAAATCGGGGTGGAACCCCTGGAAATCAGCCTCTCCCTGGATCACAGGATAAGCAAATTCGTTCCCCTTACCGCAAACATCAGGGGCCGCCTGGACTCAGGCTATACTTTGAGTTCCTACACCCTTAATCCTACCCAGGTAGTAATCGACGGCCCTTCGGGACTCATGGGCAACATATCGGAACTCCGCACCGATTTTATCGATCTTGACGGCCGGACCGGAGATTTTTCGATAATGGTGAATATTTTGAACCGGGACCCCCTCATCGTTATCAGGGGAAACGGGAGCACCGAATTCAGGGGCTTTATCAGCCGGATTATTCCGGTACGGAACATCTCCGATATACCCATCAGGCTGACGGGTCTGGACGAGGCGTTCGCGGGAGCAAGCGAAATCCGCTCCGGCAGCGTTCACCTGGAAGGAGGAAGCCAGGAGGAGTTGGATCGCTTTACCCCTCCCCTGGATTTTCTCTATGTAGACTGTTCCGGAATCAGCGAAAGCGGTAGCTATACCCTCCCGGTTCTGTCTCCGCCGGTCCCCGATTTAACCATGGCCATAGATCCCCCGGAGGTTGTAGTCCATATACTCCCCAGGGAAAGCGAAACGCCATGATTGTGGGCATAGGCGTGGATGTGGTCCATGTACACCGCATGGAGCGTTGGCGGAAAACGCCGGGGCTTCTGGAGCGTTTCTTTCATCCCGAGGAACTGTCGGAGAGCCTTTCCAAGGGGAACAGCGCGGACCTCTCCCTGGCGGCCCGGTTTGCGGCCAAGGAAGCCTTTGGCAAGGCCCTGGGCACCGGGCTTAGAGGCATAGTGCTCAATGATGTTATGGTTAGAAACCGCCACAACGGCCAGCCGGAAATCGAGGTTTTCGGCAGCGCCCGGAAAGCCCTCGAAAAAAGCGGGGCCGACAGGGTGCATATTTCTCTGACCCACGAACGGGATAATGCCATAGCCATGGTGGTGCTGGAGGCGGATCGGGAGGGCTAATATGAAAACCGAAGCGCGGGAAACAAAAATATCCTTTCAGTCCAAGGAAGAATACACCTGTCCGGTCTGCAACACCGCCTTCCATCGGGAGGAGCTTCTTTCGGGAAGCGGACGGCTTATCGCGGGGATGCTCACCGACGAACTGCACCGGCTTTACGAGCCTTCGGCCAAGTACGGGGAGGTTTATCCCCTGGCCTATGTCGCCACGGTCTGCCCCGAATGCTGGTTTGCGTCGGTAGACAAGGATTTTGCCGCCCTCCCTCCGAATGTCAAAGAAAGGGTCTTCAATAGCAGGGACAAGCGCATCGCGGATGCCAGGCTCGTCTTTCCCAATGTGGATTTTCATGAGCCCAGGGAGATGGTGTCCGGCGCGGCGTCCCAATACCTTGCTATGCGCTGCTATGATTATTATTCCCCCGAATTTTCCCCTACCATAAAGCAGGGAATAGCCGCCCTCAGGGCGGGCTGGCTTCTGGACGAGATGGATAAAAGAATGACCGGCCAGCATTACGACTGGCTGGCCGTGCTCTTTAAAAAGAAGGCTCTCTATTTCTACAGCGAAGCCATACGCCGGGAACAGAAAGGCGTCGAAACCCTTTCGGGCCTCAAAATCTTCGGCCCCGATACGGACAAAAATTACGCCTACGAAGGCGCCCTCTACCTTTCCGCCCTGCTTCAGTATAAATACGGCTTCACGAATGATCCCCAGCTTCGCGTCCCCGCCCTGGGCGAGGCCAAGCGGACCATCGCCAGGATATTCGGCATAGGAAAATCATCCAAAAGCAAGCCCGGCCCCCTCCTGGAACACGCCCGGGATCTCTATGACAAGATCGGCAAAGAACTGCACGAAACCGATGAATAACGGGCAGGGCGAATACCGCAGAAACATCAGGCTCCTGGTCGCCTATGACGGGACTGATTTCTCAGGCTGGCAGAGGCAAAAGAGCGGAAGCGGGGCGGCGGCCCGGACGGTCCAGGGCGAAATAGAGGCGGCCCTGGAAAGGATCCACCAATGCCCGACAGCCCTCGCCGGATCGGGCCGTACCGACTCCGGGGTCCACGCCGCGGGGCAGGTGGCGAACTTCCGCAGTTCCATAAAGAACATGGAGGCCCGGCGCTTTGTTCCGGCCCTTAACGGACTCCTCCCACGGGACATCCGTATCCTCGAAGCCCGTGAAACCAGGCCGGATTTTCATGCCCGCTTTGACGCCAAGTCCCGGACCTACCGCTATTATTTTGTCTGCGGCCGGAGGGCCATGCCCTGGGAACTGCGCTACAGCCTTCAGCTTTGGCGGCGGCCCCGGCTGGAAAGGCTCAACGACTACGCAAGGCTTCTTCCGGGCGAGCTGGATTGTTCGGTTTTTGCCGTTCCCGGCGATAAGAGCAAGTCCCGAAACCGGTATATTTCCCAGGCGTGCTTTTTTGCCGAAGGGGACAGGCTGGTTTTCGAGATCAGCGCCAATGCCTTCTTATGGAAAATGGTCCGTTCCATAGCGGGAACCATCCTGCATTATGAGGAAAAGGGCTTGGACGGCCCCGGTTTTAAGGAGATCCTCGCGTCCCGGAACCGGAGTCTTGCGGGCCCCACTGCGCCGCCGGAGGGCCTCTTTTTGTGGAAAATCGATTATTACCGGGATTAGCCGGTGGGTACACAGTCTGTGATTGTATATTGTATATCGTGGAGCTTTTCCCAAAACCCGGTTCGCGGCGAAGAAGGAAAGAAAAGAACGGGAGTTTCACAACGCAAACCCCATTCTTTCTGGTTGATTCGCTAAGTTTGAAAAAAAGGAACAATGTTTTATAGCCAAAAACCTTCCTTCCTTTGTGCGCATTCGTGGTTTTGATCCATGCTTTAGTCTAATCAAGGTACCAGGGGTTCTTTGGCTCTGCTTTTTGTCAGGGTCCGTATTTTTTTCAAGGTTTCGCCTGAAAGGAGGTGCTCCATTTTGCAGGCGTCTTTTTCCGCGATTTCGGCGCTTACACCCAGAATGTCTCTGAGAAAAGCCGTTAAAAAGTGATGGCGGTCCCGAATATCCGCCGCAAGAAGACCGCCTTTTTTAGTCAAGGTTACCGTCTTATACCGCTCGTGTTCCAGAAGCCCCTGTTCTTCCAGGGTTCTGAGGGCCGTCAGCACCGAAGGCTTACTAACCCCCAAGCGGGAAGCAATATCGGTTACCCGAACTTCCCCTTCATCGGAGAGAAAACTAACCATTTCCAGGTAATCTTCAAGCGATTGGGTCATATGTAACAATTATCAGACAATTGAACAATTCTGTCAACACACGAACATCATTATTATTGCGGTTTAACCCGGGCGCGTCATTATCAACACCAGCAGTTTTCTCCGGCCTTCCGGCCCGGCTCCTGTTTTATCCATTCTCTCCATTCATAGCTACTCAGGAGGGGTTAAACTACGTTTTATTTCGAGCTGCCCCCACTAGGAGCCTGTTGCGCTTCGCGCATAAAATCTGAAAAAATCGCCTGTAAGCCATTATTGGCATATAGACGCCTGAGTAGTTATCTCGATTTATAGAGGCTTTCCCAAAACTTCAGTTTTGGGAAAACAACCTTAAATTTAAATGAAAAAGCGGGCTTTGGACCGCTTTTTCGGAAGCTTTTCCCATCGAACCGGAGGCTCGCACTAACCGAGTTTTGGGAAAAGCTCTATAGTTTACAAATAAAGTAATATTTATACAAAAAAAGGCTTGACCTTTATCTGATTATTGACTATATTAAAAATAGCACTGCGAATACGGTAGCAATTATTGCTTTTCATCTGAGATATACACCGTATTTAAAAGTCGCCTCCCGGGTTTCCTCACCTCCTTTTCCCGGGAGGTTTTTTTTAACTTGGTTTGATGGCAGTTTGCAGGGTATACCTTTCCGCCTTATCAAAACCCGCTGTATCCGCTAGAATCCTACCATGGTGACCATTAAGGACATTGCCCAGCTCGCCGGCGTTTCCCAGGGGACGGTCTCCCATGTACTGAACGGAAAGGGCATCGTAAGCAGCGAAAAAATCAAACTCGTGGAAGATGCCGCGCTTAGGCTCGGGTATGTTATCAATGAACGGGCACAGATACTCAGGAAGGGCCGGGGAAACAGCCTTGCGGCGGTCCTTCCCAACATACAATCCCGGCAATATGTGGATTTTTATATTTCCTTTAAGGCTTTCGCGGAAAAACAGGGGTATCCGGTAGTTCAGTATATTTCAAATGACGATCCCGCCAGGGAGATGGAAATTTTTACCCAGATTAGATCCGGTATGGCCGCGGGGACGGCGGTATTTTCCTGTATGAATCAGGACGCCGGGTACTACCGGAACCTGGGCTTTAGGGAATGGGAAGTCCTGTTTGTCGAGCGGAACCAGTCGTTTCCCGCTCATTATATCGGTTTTGACTATCAGGCCGCGGGAAAAGCCTTGGCGGCGGAAGTTCTGGGGAGGGGAATAAATTCTCTGGTCCTGGTAACGGACAATACGGAATATTCCAACGAAAAAGATTTTTACACCGCTTTTACCAAAGAACTCAGAAAAAAAAACGCCCTCACCGTAAATCATATACAGACCAATTATTTCCGGGCTTATCAGGGCGTCATGCAGCTTCTGGAAGCGCCTCCCCCCCAGGGGATCGTAAGCTCCAATTACGGCCTGGCGGCCATCGTCAAGGACATGGAACGGATTTTTTATCCCTCCGCCCCGGTTTTTATCGCTACGGTGTCGCCCCTTTTTACCCTGCCGGAGCATAGTTTCTTTAAATACGAGTTGAATTACCGTCTCATGGGTAAAACCGCGGCCCAGCAATTGATAGAAAACATCAAGGAACAAAACAGGGCGCGGCGGACGATCCTGCCGAATACGGGTTTCCGATCCTGGTATAAGGGGCCGGCGTTTTCACGGTTCAGCGCCGCGGAAAAACTGCACGTCCTTACCCTGGAAAGCCCCACGGCGGAGACCATGAAATCCCTTTCCCGGATCTTTACCCAATATACGGGAATAGGGGTACATGTTTCCATCTTTTCGTATGACGAGCTCCACGAGGTTCTCAGCACCCTGGGAAAATCCAGCATTTACGATGTATTACGGCTGGACGTTACCTGGCTTCCCTGGTTTTCTCCCAAGATACTGCGGCCCCTGGATGATATAGACCCGGACTTCGCCTGGGAACCGGAAAAATACATTGAGGGCCTCAACAAGCAGTATTTTCTGGCTCAGGGCCGCTTTTATACCCTGCCGGTTTCCCCCAGTACCCAGATGCTCTTTTACCGGAAGGATCTTTTCGAAAGCACCTCTCTGAAACGCCTCTATCACGAAACCCATAAAGCGCCCCTGGTCCCCCCCCGGAATTTCACCGATTACAATCGGATTGCCCGGTTCTTTACCAGGGCCGAAAACCCCGGCTCCCCCGTTTCCTTCGGTTCCACGCTTACCATGGGAAGTACCGGGGTAGCGGCCACGGAATTTTTGACCCGCTATTTTTCCCTCACCGATTCCCTCTTCGATAATTCAGGAAAGCTCCTCCTCCGGGGAAAACCCGCCCTCCGGGCCCTGAAAGATTTGATTGAAATAAAATCCTTTACGGGAAAACAGCACAGCAACTGGTGGACCAATGCGGCCCAGGAATTTTCAAGCGGTGACGTGGCCATGACCATACTCTACAGTAACTTTACCTCGGCCATTTTCAGCAGAGATTCCCGGGTGATTAACAAGGTAGGTTACAGCCTGGTACCGGGACACAACCCCATCATGGGGGGCGGTTCCCTGGGGGTCTCCAGGTACAGCAAACATCCCCGGGAAGCCCTGGCCTATATCCGCTGGTTCTGCGATGAACCGGTTTCTTCCGCCAGAACCCTGCTGGGAAGCGTCCCCCCCTGCCGGGAATCCTTTAACAACTACGAGATCATCGACGCCTATCCCTGGCTGGAATTATCCGGGGAAAGTTTCTCCCGGTCAAACTGCCGGCGTACTCCGTCGGGGGGCAGCGCCCTCTTTGACGAACGGCGTTTTTTGAGCATCCTGGGGCTGGAAGTTAAAAACGCCGTAAACGGCGCCATCAGTGCGGAAAAGGCCCTGGAAAACGCCCAAAAAGCCTATGAAGCGGCGGCCGAAGCCATCGCCGGAACGTAGAGAGAGGGCAGGGCAAAGCCCTTTTCCCGGAGCGTCTGCCGGTAATCCGTATCCAGATGTATGCAGCAGATCCGGCTATAGGTCTCCGGGGGAAAGGTCTTTTCAAGGTAGGCCAGGCTTCCGTGGGTTGAATGGTCGCCCGGATTTAAGGCCGCATCCTGGTATATACGCTGTATCTCCCCGCCGAGGAAGGCCCGGATTACGGTTTCGGGAACATATTTGGCGTCCCCGGAATAGTATATGCGCCCCTCCGGCCCGCTGATAACATAGCCGAAACAGCTCATGTTACCCACATGCTCTACTTCCACCGCCTCAAAGCTCACGGCTTCCCCGGAAAGCTGAGGAACATATTCATAACAAAAACGATCAATACCCATGAGATCCAAAAGCCGGACCACCGTTTCCAGGGGATGCAGGACCCGGATGGTCTTTCCAAGCACATAATAGCTGTAGGAAATCAGCGAGGCCAGGCTGCCCGCATGATCCCCGTGGAGGTGGGTAATAACTACGGTGATCCGGGACATGGATTTGAAATCCGGGTGATTCCACAGTTTTCCGAAGGCAGTCTCCCCGCAGTCAATAAGATAAAACTGATCCTCCCACATAAAAAAGCCGTTTGTATTATCCATTCTGGGATTGAAGGCCGAACCTATTCCCAAAAATTTCACATCCATGATCTCTTCCTTCCCCGGCGTCCTATTTAATGCCGGAACTCACAAAGCTGTTGATAAATCTCTTCTGGAAAATAAAGAAGAGCAAAACCAGAGGGGCGCAGATAATAAACGTGGCGGCGCAGACATTGGCCCATTGCATGACCGCCTCCTTGGATTTCGCAAAGAGAGCCAGGCCTACGGTTAAGGTTCTGTTTTCCGGGGAATTGGTTACAATCAGGGGCCAGAGAAAGTTATTCCAGTGGTAACTTACCGATACAAGGCCAAAAGATATATATGCCGTTTTTGCGCTAGGGACATACACGTTAAAAATAACCTGGAAGATATTACACCCGTCTATCACCGCCGCTTCGCTTAAAGCCCGGGGAATAGTCTTAAACATCTGCCGCAAAAGGAAAATGCCGAAGGCGCTGCCGAAAAAAGGCAGCATAATCCCCAGCTTCGTATCGGTGAGGTGCAGATCGCTCAGGGTCATATAGTTGGGGCTGATCAATACATCGTTGGGAATAATGATCTGCACAAAGATAATGAGGAATACCAGTTTTTCGCACTTGAATTTGAGAACCGCCAGGGCATAGGCCGCCAGGGTAACCGTAACAAACTGAACCCCGTAGGTGACGCAGACTATAAAAATGGTATTCATATAATATTTAGCAAAAGGAACCGCATTCCACACATACCGGATATTATCCAGGCTTGGGGCCGTATTGGGAAAAATACTCATGACAAAGGAAGCCTCGGTAAAAGCGGTCCCGATCATCCACACTAGGGGAATAAGCCATATTACCGCTAAAAGAGCGGCCAGAGTCAAAAGCGGTATATGATTTTTACGCATAGGCCTTTCCTTTTTTAATTGTAGTAGATCTTCCGGTCTGTCTTTACAAACTGGAACATGGAAATAAAGAGCATAATCAAGAGCATGATAACCGTAAGGGCCGAAGCCTTGGCCTGATCAAAAAAGGTAAATCCCTGCTGGTAAATATAATATAGCAGCATGGTGCTGGCGTTATTGGGGGCTCCTTCGGTCATAATCACGATATGATCCACCAGCTTGATACTGTTCGTCAGGGCAATGGTAGACACAAAAAGCAGGGTGGACCCCAGCATGGGCAGGGTAATTTTACGAAATATGGTCCAGGGGCGGGCGCCGTCTATGGTGGCGGCTTCGTACAATTCAAGGGAGATATTCTGAAGCCCGGAGAGAAAAAAAATCATCAAATATCCGACTTCCTTCCAGACATACATAAAAGACATGGCGGGAAGCACCGTTGTTTTATTGGACAATACGTCCAAAGGCCGCAAGCCTATTTTCGATAAAAATTGATCCATCATGCCGGTCCGGGCCATATAGATGAACATCCAAATACTGGCAATGGCTATCATGGGCATCACCACAGGATAAAAAAAAGCGGTCCGGAAAAAGCCGACCCCTTTCATTTTGGTATTAACAATAATCGCGAACCCAAGGCCGATGACCATGCTGGGGATAACCGTCAGCAGGGAAAAAACAAGGGTGTTTCCCATGATCTTCCAAAACAGAGGAGATTTGGCAAACCCTGTATAATTTTTAAAACCTATAAAAACCGGCTCCCACATCCCCAGGGCATATTCGGTCAGGCCGTAATAAAAACTTCTAAAAATGGGGAAAATAGTAAACAAAACCAAAAATGTCAGGGCGGGGGCAAGCAGGCCCCATGCAAGGATATTGGCTTTTATAGCACGGAACAGCGGCGATTTTGAAAAACCCTTCGCCATCGGCAACTCCTCAACTTCGGAACTTTCCAAAAACTGATGGAAGATCCCTGGGGGCACGCCCCTTGAGACCTTCCATCATGATAATCAACAATATCTGCGGACTCGCTTTTTACTGATACCGCTGAAGCGCTTCGGTAGCTTCCGCCTGGGCGACCCTCAAAGCCTAGGCGGCGGTAGCCTCCCCGGTTACCGCCGACTGAATATGGTCGTTGAGGACCCGCCATATTCTGGCGGCATCATAGGTGGTAAGTTCCGGCTTGGCCAAGGGAATCTGATCAAAGGCAACCCGGGCCTGGGGAACTTTGGCATAATAATCCTTCATGATTTGAGTTTCCAGGGCAGATTTACGGGGAGCCACATAACCGGTGTCCACATTCCATTGGGCCATTCGTTCCGGGGCGGTGGCGAATTTGATAAACTTCCAGGCCGCTTCCTGCCTGGCCTTGGGAATTCCTTCGGAAATATAGAAATTGCCGCCCCCGGTGGGCGCCCCCATCCGTTTGTTGCCCGGCATGAAGGCGGCGCCGAATTTGAACGTGGCGTTGTTGTTAATGTTCGTCATATTCCCGGTGGTATGGTAGATCATGGCCACCTGGCCGGCGAGGAACTGACCGGGGAGGTCCGTCCACTGGACAATGCCCTTTGCCATGGCATTGTATCTGTTTTGCAGATCAAGCCATAACTGGAGGGCCTCCGCATTTTCGGGGGTATCAAAATACACTTTCTTGCCGTCTTCGCTCATAAGATTCCGGCCATCCGCAGAATTTTGCAGGGCGAAACCCGTAAATACCCACTGGGCGGAACCGGAATTGAGGGGTATCCCCACCCCGTAGCGGCTTACATTTCCCGTCGCGTCCCGTTTGGTGAGTTTTTGGGCATAGTCAACCAATTCCTTCCAGTTTACCGGCGGTTTTTCTGGGTCCAGGCCCGCTTCGGCGAAGGCGTCTTTGTTGTAAAAGAGGACCATGGTACTCCGCTGGAAGGGGATGCTGTAAATTTTTCCGTCCACCCAGGAATCTTCCATGAAACCGGGAAGGAAATCGTCAATGTAGGCTTTTCCCGCCGGACCATCCGCAGCGATAAAACCATCCAGGGGTATAGCCGCCTTAGACGCGGCCATGGAAAAACGCTGGGTCGCCAGATTGATAAAGAAATCAGGCGGATTTCTCCCTTGAATGGCGGTCTGGATCTTTACCACCGTATCATCGTAGTTTCCTGTATAGACCGGTTTTACGATAATATCGGGATTTTCCTGGTTAAAATCCGCGCAAATCTTATCGATGAGGGCGGTTAGAGGCCCTCCCACATTGACCGGATAAAAAAAGGTAAGCTCCATTTTCTCGGAAGACCGGCTTTCCCCGGAACCGCTGGCGCTTGCAAACGAAAGCGCCAGCCCGCACAACATCAGGACCAAAAGTTTCTTTTTCATAAACTCCTCCATTACAATATATATCAATACCTATATGGTATTATAACCAATATTTTGAAACGTGTCAATTATTAATTTAAAAATTAGATCAAACTAAGGCAAATGTACAGGGGAATAATGAGCGGGCAATGAAGAAAAAACTAAAATTCGGTTAGATGAACCGCTCATAATGACATGTTTTGATATTTTGTCATATTGACAAAAATATTGGAAATGTCATAGTTTTTAACCATGGACGAGACAACAGAACAAGAGACCCTTCCCC
>JAISRW010000121.1 GCA_031273405.1 Treponema sp. | reverse complement strand
ATCGTCAACACCGTGGTGATGATCATCCACGAGCGGATCAAGGAAATCGGCATGATGGGGAGCCTCGGCATGACCCGCCGGGAAATCGTCCAGGTCTTTTTCTGCGAGGCGGTCTTCCTCGGCGTTCTCGGTTCCCTGGCGGGCTGTATCATCGGGGGCATAACCACCGGGGTCTTTTCCTTTTTTCCCCTGGACTTTAACGCCATGATGGGGGGCGGCTTCAAGGAATTCCCCATGGCGGGAACCATAGCCCTGAGCTTTGATCCGGCGATCCTGCTCCAGGGCTTTATCTTCGGCACGGCGATCAGTTCGGTCTGCACCCTGGTTCCCTCCCTCAAGAGCGCCTTCGTGGAGCCGGTTGAGGCGCTGCGGCGGTAATAGGGAATACGGAGGGTTTCCCAAAACTTCAGTTTTGGGAAAGCAACCGTAAATTTTTGGGGAAAAAGCGGGCCTCAAGCCGCTTTTTCCAAGAGCCTGTCCCAAAACCGTGCGCTTTTAGCGCACAGTTAATTAGTTTTGGGACAGGCTCACGTAATCGGGAATAGGGGAAGATGCATTCCGCCTGTTCCCTCCATAAACTATTGGAGGTTTGTTATGAGAACGGAAGTAACGGTAACGGTACTGGTAGTAACCGTGTTGGCGGCGGCGGCGGCGGCGGCGCAGACCCCTCAGGCGGCGGAGCTGCTGCGGCGGGCGGATGATAACGAGATCTATACCACTATCCAGTACGAGGGAGAGATGATCATTGAGTACCAGGGTAAGCGGTTCGTCAAAACCCTGCGGGCCTGGGGGCGGGAAAATAACGACAGCTTCATCGAGTTCACCAATCCTGAAGACCGGGGGACCAAGTACCTCAAAAAAGGCGGACGCCTCTACGTGTACTCCCCGGACACCGAGGAGGTGATGCTCATCTCCGGGCACATGCTCAAGGAGAGCATGATGGGGTCGGATATGTCCTACGAGGACACCATCGAAAACGAGAAGCTCTCCGCCCGCTACAACCCGGTGCTTGCGGGCTCGGAAACCTGGAACGGGCGCGGCTGCTGGGTGCTGGACCTGACCGCGAAGAAGCGGACCGAGAGCTACCCCAAGCAGAAGCTCTGGATAGACAAGGAGACCGGCGACCTGCTGCACTACGAACTCTTTGCCCTCTCCGGGGCGAAACTCAAGGAGTACACCCTCAACAAGATTGAGGTGTTCGGAGGCCGCCGCTTTCCGGTGGAGTCGGAGCTGCGGGATTTGCTGCGGAAGAACAGCAGGACCGTCATGATTATGCGGAACGCGGTTCTGGACACGCCCATCCCGGACTCGGTGTTCAGCCAGCGGAACCTGGAGCGGTAGGGAAACGGGGTTGTGATGAAGGTGAGCATAACGGTTGTGTGGGTGACGGCGTTTTTGGGCGCGGCGGCGGGAATCGTTCCCGAGGGCCTTGCGTTTTCCGGGACGCTGGACAGCTCGGTTACTCTGGCGGCGGGAGCCGGGGGCGCGCCGGATTTCTCGATGGGCCTTGAGGAGTTTCTCAATCTCCGCTTCCAGGGCAAACTGCGGGAAGGGGCGGCGTTCTATGGGGCCGTCAACGCCGCCGCGGTATCCGGGCTCGCCGCCCAGACCGCCGCGGCGCTGGGAGCGGGGAATGCCGCCGCCTATCCGGGGCTTACCCCATCCTCTGTTACGGCGGGGGAAAACTACGCCGCCGCCCTGGAGCTTGAGCGTCTGTACTTTACCCTGAACGGCGAATACCTGGATGCGAGCGCCGGCCTCATGCGCATCCCCTTCGGTTACGGCCAGGTCTTTGGGCCCTCGGATTTCCTCAACCCGAAAAACCCCCTGGTTCCCGACGCCCGGCCCCGGGCGGTTTTGGGGGGCGCCCTTGCGGCCTATCCCCTGGATTCCCTCAAGCTCCGGCTTTTCGGGGCCGCCCCCAAGGACCCTCTCTCGCTTGAGGGCGGCGGCGGCCTGGCGGGGCTTTCGGGAGACAAGCACTGGGACCGGGCCAGCCTCCAGGCCCTCTATGCGTTTGAGTCCCCCAAAGATGGTTCCCCATGGGGCGTACACCGCTGCGGCCTCTCCCTCAAGGCGGATCTGGAACTGGGGTTTGCGGCGGATTTGCTTTATACCTACAACCGGGAAGACGGAACCGGCCTAGAGGGGCTTTCTTTCAGCGGAGGGTTCGATTATTCCTTTCCCGGAGGCAGATGGTATGTCCTGGCGGAGTACCTCTACAACGGTTCCGCTTCCTCAACATCGGCAGGCGGCGGCAATCCGGTCGGGTTTTCCCGGGAGCATTTTCTCTACACCGCCCTGAGCCGGCTTTACAGCGACTATACCACCGTAACCGCCGCCTGCCTTTCGGCCTTCAGCGATATTTCTTTCGTGCCTATCATGAGCGTGGAGCATGAAGTCTTCCAGGGCTTCACCCTGAGCCTTTCCGGCAAGGTCCCCCTGGACCGGGACCTTTTTTCCGGGGACGGAAACCGGGGGGAACTGGGGCCCCTGCCGCCGGGCGCTTCCCGGGGGAGCCGTTTTATCCTTACGGCGAAAGCCCGGCTGCGGTTCTAAAGCTCCCCGTCCCGGCGGACGGCGTGTTTACGTAACGGCTTTGCAGGTGCCGCGTTTTACCAGGGTCGGCGCAAGTACGGTATGGGAATAACCCGGGGCGGGTTCCTCGATTTGTTTGATCAGCATATCCACCGCCGCCGCGGCCATGGTATAAAACGGCTGCTCCAGGGTGGTAAGGTTTATCCTCGGCAGCATGGAATAGGAAATATTATCAAAACCTATCAAAGATACCTGTTCCGGAATGCCGATGCCCGCCTCGTCGGCGGCCTTCATAACCCCCAGGGCGGTGGTATCGGTGGCGGCGAATACCGCCGTGCAGGGGCGGGGCCGGGAAAAAAGTATTTTTGCCAGGCGGTAACCTTGTTCCAGGGAGCTTGCGGGTTCATGGTTATCGATAATAACGGGCGCTAGGCCGCAGCCCTTGCAGGCGTCGATATAACCGGCTGTGCGGAGTTGGTGGGTGGCGCTTCCGGGGCGATGGCCGATATACACTATGGCGCGGTGTCCCAGGGATATAAGATATTCGGTGCCTATCCGGGTTCCCTGATAATTATCCACCGTTACATAATTTTTTCGGGCGTCCTTGAGATTTTCCCCGATAAACACCGTGGGGATCTGTTCAAAATATTTCCCCAGGGCCTCATGGGAACCGGAATTCGCGGGAATGATGATGATCCCGTCCACCTGCCTCCCCAAAAGCAGGGAAAATAATTCGGCCTCATGCTGTTCCCGGTTCATGGAATTGCACAATATGAGGCTGTACCCCTTTTGCCTGGCGTAAATCTCCGCCTGACACGCCAACTGCCCCATGTAGGGATTGTCGATCCTGCCCAGAATAAACCCGATGAGCTTGCTTTTCCGGGCTACCAGGGACCGGGCCATATAGTTGGCGGTATACCCCAGTTTATCGCAGGCGGCCAAAATCCGTTTCCTAGTTTTATCGCTGATATCGGCGCTTCCCGACAGGGCCCGTGAAACCGTTGCGTAAGATACGCCGGTCACCTTTGCGATGTCCCGTATGGTAAGCCTCTTTCCGGTCATGCGTATTCCTTTTTTTGGTGTAAACGGTTACGGTACAATCTATAGTACCGCATGAAGGCAAAAAGATCAACAGATATTTTAATCCGGTGTTTTAGGGAAATATCCCCGGAAGTCATAGGTTTTAACAAAAAAGCCGGGTTTTTAGAGTTTTTTCCAAAACTGGAGTTTTGGGTAACTACTCAGGACTAATGCGGGGATAGCGGAAATCGGCGGAATGAAGGGGCTTTTAGCCCCGAAATGGAGCCGATTGGAGCGAAAGGGGCGGAGCCTCTTTGTTAAATGTACTTGAGAACAAAAAAAATGTATGAAATATCGTATATACCTGAGTAGTTACAGTTTTGAGAAAGCCTGTTTAAATATCAAAAATTTTAAATATTTTTCTTGACGCCGGAAAATACTAGGTTTATAATGAATCATTGCCGTAAACGGTTACGGAAATTATCGGCAGTATCAGGATAAAACCGCGTAAGGAGAAACGGGAAAGTGATAGCTTACCGGAGGGAAAATTTGGCTTTGGCCGCCCGGGAAATAGGCGCTGTTTCCCACATGGAAGCCCTGAAAAAATACGTTCCGGAAATTCTGGCGCCCTATGGGGACAACAGCTTTTCCTCCGGGGGGAAAACTCCCTTCCGGGCGGCGGTGTTTAACCTTGAGCGGGGAACCTATTTAAAACAAATGATCGCCTATTTTAAATACCACCCCCTCCTGCGGGAGGCGGACGTTATTTTTGCCAACGAACTGGACTGCGGCATGGCCCGGACGGGGAACGCGGATATAACCAGGGAATTTGCCGCTTCTCTGGGGTTGAATTACGCCTACGGGGTGGAATTTGTTACCCTCCGGGCCGGCGAGGACGGCAACCGGGAAGGGCTCCACGGCAACGCCCTGTTTTCCCGGTTCCCCCTGGAGCGGATTAAGACGGTTCATTTACCCGTCGAATATGACTGGTTCTACCGGAAAGACGACTGCCGCCTGGGTATGCGGATCGCCGTGCTGGCGGAGATCCGGGCCGGAACCATGGGCCCTGTGGGTCTGGTATGCGTACACCTGGAAAACCGCGCCACCCCCCAGGGCCGCAAACGTCAGCTTGAATATCTGCTCGACGAGGCGGA
>JAISRW010000008.1 GCA_031273405.1 Treponema sp. | reverse complement strand
TCTTTTTTATAAACCGCATCTTTTCAGTGAGCGCCTCAAAGGCAACCCGGCACTCGGCGGTAACCGCCTGGGTCCGCTCGCTGCTTTTGGCCCGCGTAAGGGCCGCGTCCGCCGCCGTGGTCAGGGTTTGGAGTTCCGTGATCTCGGTGTCGGGAACGTTCCAGGGCGTCTTCTTTTGGGGAAGCACTTCGCACCAGGTTTTCGCCATGTGGAGCTGGTCGTCCCGCCGCGCGGGCAGCCAGCTTGATTTGTGGGCCATGTTTTACCTCCTTATGGTCCGTGGAATCGTAGTACTCGTTTTTGCCGTAAAAGTACGTACTTCTATCGCATAAGTACCCGTTTTTGCCGTAGAAGTACGTACTTCTATCGCATAAGTACCCGTTTTTGCCGTAGAAGTACGTACTTCTGCCGCATAAGTACCCGTTTTTGCCGTAAAAGTACGTACTTTTGCCGCATAAGTACCCGTTTTTGCCGTAGAAGTACGTACTTCTGTCGTAGAAGTACTCGTCGTTGTCATGGAAGTACGTACTTCTGCCGTAGAAGTACTCGTCGTTGTCATGGAAGTATGTACTTCTGCCGTAGAAGTACCTGTTTTTACTGTGGAAGCACGTGCTTCCGTCGTGAAAAAGTCCGCTTCCGTCTTAAAAACGGCGCGGCTCGGGGGGGGGGGTAGACACGGGCTTTTCAGCCCCTAAAGGGGCCGCAAGGATGGAAGAAAAAGATGTGCTGACCGCGGTCAAACCACTCATGTGGAAAATAATACCATTGAGTGAAATATTGTGCAAGAGGACTTCCTGCGGAACAGAGGTCCGGCGGGATTGGTAAATCTAAGGTTGCAGTTCCAAAATCTGACATTGCGGACCTCCGGTCCGATGGAACTGCCTCAGGGGTAAAAAGTTTATATGCGCCGGCCCTGAAGAGGGGTTGCTTTCCCAATCACGGTACTACCCTCCATCCCCCGCTTTTATCGTGTTCCGTATCTCCGCGGCCAGGTAGAAGGAACCGGTCCCCAGGATCGGGAGGCCCGTTTTTTCTCCCAGCTCCAGGGCTTTTTCTATGGCTTTGTCCGTTTGGGGGATGTAGAATAGTTCCGGGGGACGTATCGTTTCCCCGGCTTTCCGGCTGAAAGCCTCGAGGATTTCCGGGGGGGAGCTCTTTTTGAAGCTCCCCGGAGTGGTGATGATGATCCTGGAAAAGCGGGGGAGCAGAAGTTCCGCCATAGAAGCCACGTCCTTCCCGGCGGCGCAGCCGAAAAGCAGGACGCCCCCCTCCCCGTAAAGCCGCGTAAAAGTTTCCGCGCAGAGGGCGGCGCTGCGGACCGTATGGGCGCCGTCGATGATAAAGACCGGATCGGTCCTGATTCTTTCGAAGCGGCCGGGAAGGCTGAAGCCTTCGAGCCCTTCCCGTATCGCCCCGTCGTCTACGGCCAGGGCCGTTCTCAGGGCAAGAACCGCCAGGCCCGCGTTCTTCGCCTGGATCTCCCCGGGGATGGCGACCGAAAGGTCAAGAGCCCGGGGCCTTGCGGAATTTCTCAAATTCAGGGTAAAAGCGGTCCTTTCTTCGGTGACCGCTATGTTCTTGAGCTCCGCCTCTTCGGGGAGATAGACCAGGGGGCTTCCGGTTTCAAGGGCCTTCTTTTGGAAGACCCCCAGGGCTTCGTCCTCCTGTTCCGAGAGAACCAGGGGCCGCCCCGCCTTGACGATCCCCGCCTTTTCCCCCGCTATGGCCGCCAGGGTGTTTCCCAGATAGACGGTGTGTTCCAGTTCGATGGGGGTGATCACCGAGACCAGGGGCTTTACGATATTGGTGGCGTCCAGGCGGCCGCCCATACCGGTCTCCACCGCCATAAAGCGGCATCCCGACAGTCGGGCGCAGAGGAAAAACCACAGGGTCATGAGCTCGAAGAACGTCGGTTCCTCCCCGCCCTCCAGGGAAGGGTTAAAAAGTCTGTATTCGGGCTTCGGGGAATGAATCAAATCTTCGGTGACTGCCCGGAGTTCGTCCCCGGCCTGGGCGTAAACCGGCTCGCCGAAAAACCTGCTCCCCTCCTTGATCCTCTCTCTAAAATCGCTCACATGGGGGGAAGCGTAACAGGCGGTTTTATAGCCCGCTTTTTCGAGGATGGCGGCGATCATTCCCGTTACCGATCCCTTTCCCTTGGAACCCGCCGTGTGGATTAGGGGGGCGCATCTTTCCGGATGCCCCGCCCTTTCCGCCAGGATTTCCATGCGGTCCAGGCGGAAGCTTTTGCCGCTCTGCCCCCGCTCAAGGTTGATGAACCGGGAAAGCCACTCAAAGACTTCGCCGGAATTTCTAAAAGGTGTTGAAGATTCCATATATTTCTTATATACCATAAGATATGGGTTTTAAGGTAGATTCACTTAAGAAGGCGTATTTCATCGGGATCAAGGGGACCGGAATGTGCGCCCTGGCGGAACTGCTGCACCATTCGGGGGTCTCGGTGTCCGGCTCGGACAGGGACGAGACCTTTTATACCGACGCCATCCTCAAAGCCGAGGGGATACCCTATTACGAGTCCTTTGACCCTTCGCACATCGAAAATGATCCCCCCCCGGATCTGGTGGTCTATTCCGCGGCCTATTCCTTTGAGACCAATCCCGAAATGGCCGAAACCCGGAGGCGGAATCTTGAGATCCTCAAATACACCGACGCCCTGGGGGCCTATTCCGGCCTCTTCGATTCCTCCGGCATAGCCGGGGTCCACGGGAAAACCACCACCGCCGCCATGACCGGCGCCGCCATACGGGGCGCCGGCCTCCCCGCCAAAATCCTGGCCGGGAGCGGCGTGAGCGCCTTCGGGGGCCGTTCCACCCTCAGCCTGGGGGAAAAGTACTTTGTGGCCGAGACCTGTGAATACCGCCGCCATTTTCTCGCCTTCCATCCCCGGCGCATAGTCCTTACCAGCGTGGAAGAGGATCACCAGGATTATTACCCTTCCTACGAATCCATACGGGACGCCTTCCTGGAATACTGCCGCCTCCTCCCCCCGGGGGGCAGCCTCATTTACTGCGCCGACGATCCCGGCGCCGCCGAAGCCGCGGAGACCCTTAAAAAAGAAGGCCGGGACATAAGCTTTATTCCCTACGGGTTCCAGGCGGAAGGGGATTGGAGGATAGAATCCTACGAGGTAAAGGACGAGCGCGTGATGTTCCGCATCCGGGCCTTCCCCGGCGAGTTGAGCTTGCGGATTCCGGGCCGCCATTCCTGCCTCAACGCGGCGGCGGCCCTGGCCCTCGTTTCGTCGCTGGTCCGCGAGGAATTCGGCGGGCCGAATTCCTCAGGCTGGAACATGGAGAGGAGGGAAGGGGTGAGGAAGGCCCTGGAGGAATTCGGGGGCAGCCGTAGGAGATCGGAGATCCTGGGCGAGGCCGCCGGCATACTCTTTATGGACGACTACGGCCATCACCCTAGGGCTATCAAAACCACCCTGGCGGGGCTGAAGGAATTCTATCCCCGGCGCAGGCTGGTTGTGAGCTTCATGTCCCATACCTACAGCCGTACCGCTTCCCTGTTGGATGAATTCGCGGCCTCCTTCGATAAGGCCGATATTCTGGCCCTTCACAGGATCTACGCCTCCGCCAGGGAACAGTACGCCGGGGGCGTTACGGGCCTCACGCTCTTCGAAAAGACCAGGGATCGTTTAAACGACAAAGAAGGACTGAGGGTGTTTTACGTCGAAGAACCCGAAGACGCCGCGGAGCCCCTGGCAAAGCTGCTCCGTCCGGGGGATCTCTTCATCACCCTGGGGGCCGGGGACAACTGGAAGCTGGGCCGGAAGCTTCTTTTGTTCTACAAAGAAAAAGAGCGGGAACAGGGAAAAAGCCGGGAGCAGGAAAAAACCGAGGAAAAGAAGGAAAATGAAACGAGGAGGCAGGCGGTTTGAAAAGCATGACAGGTTACGCTTACCGGGAAAAACAGGATAACAACATAAGCGTCTCGGTGGAAATCAAAGGCTACAACAACCGCTTCCTGGATCTGGCGGTATACCTCCCCCCCTGGCTTTCATCCCTGGAAATGAGGGCGCGCCGGTATCTGGCCTCCCGGTTCAGCCGGGGCAAGATCGATGTTTCCGTGCATCTCAGGGAGCATAACGCGGAGGTTCTGGTTTCGGTAAACACCGAGGCCGCCAGGGCCTACCAAAAGGCCATTGCCGAACTGGGAGCGGTTTTGGAAATCCAACAGAAGCCGGATCTGAATCTCCTTTTGAACCTCGAAGGGGTCCTGGAAACCGAAAAGAGCCGGGACGATGAGAAGTATTGGGCCCACATAGAGCCTGTCCTCGCGGACGCCGCGGACCAATTCGAGGCCGACCGGCTCCGGGAGGGGAAGCATACCGAGGCGGACATACTCTCCCATGCCGCCCTGCTCGAAGAAGCGGTAAAAGCCGTGGCCGCCCTGGAGCCCGGACTGGAGGCTTCTATCGCGGAAAACCTCAAGCTCCGGTTCGCCGAGCTTTTGGGGGACAGGATTGACGAGAACCGCATCCTGGCGGAGACGGCGGTGCTCCTCATGAAGTACACGATCTCCGAGGAGATCTCCCGGCTCTCTTCCCATTTAAAAGAATTCCGCCTTGAAGCCCAAAGCAACCCCAGCCCCGGAAAGAAGCTCGACTTCCTCTGCCAGGAGATAAACCGGGAAATAAATACCATAGGCTCCAAGACCCCCATCCTCGAAGTGAGCCGGGCGGTAGTATCCATGAAGAGCGCGTTGGAAAATATCAGGGAGCAGTTACGTAATGTCGAATAATGCCAAACCGAATCAGTTGAAGATCGCCATCTCAGGGAAAAGCGGCTGCGGCAATACCACCGTAAGCCGTCTTCTGGCGGACAGCCTGGAACTCAGGTTCATCAATTTTACCTTCCGCAGCCTGGCCCAGGAGAAGGGCCTGGAACTGGCGGAAGTTTTGGCCCTGGCCGCCAAAGACGATTCCTGGGACAGGGAAGTAGACAGTCGCCAAGTCTCCCTGGCCCGGGAAGAGGGCGGCTGCGTCCTGGGCTCCAGGCTCGCCATCTGGATGCTTCCCGAAGCCGACCTCAAGGTCTTCCTCACCGCCGGCCCCGAGACCAGGGCCGCCCGCATCAGGACCCGCGAGGGGGGCAGCCTTGAAAAGATCGCCGCCTTTACCGCCGAAAGGGACAGACAGGACAGGGAACGGTATATCAGAATTTACAACATAGATAACGACGACTATTCCTTCGCGGATCTTATCATAGACACCGATGTCCTGAGCCCCATGAAAATTACCGAGCTCATCATCACCAAAATTAACGACAAGTTCAAAGAAGCATAATTCCGCCCCCTAAGACCGTAAAACATGAAAGCGTATAAATTATGGAAATAGAAGAATTCAGGACCCTGATTTACTCGTTTTATAAAGACCAGGGGCGCTCCTTCCCCTGGCGGGAAAAGACCGGGCCCTGGGGGGTTTTGGTCTCGGAGATCATGCTTCAGCAGACCCAGACCGAGAGGGTAGTACCCTACTGGGAGCGCTGGATGGCAAAGTGGCCCGGGCCTGAGGATCTCCACCGGGCGCCCTTTGAGGAAGTCCTCAGGGAATGGAGCGGCCTGGGCTATAACCGCCGGGCCCGGAACCTCAAGGAATGCGCCGGAATCATCAGCCGGGAACTGGGGGGCCGCGTCCCCGGCACGGCGGCGGAGTTGGCGAGACTGCCGGGCATAGGGGCCTACACCGCCGGGGCCGTCTCCTGCTTCGCCTGGAACCGCCCGGAGGTCTTTATCGAGACCAACATACGGACCGTGATGATCCACTTCTTTTTTGACGATTCCGCCGAAGTCCACGACCGGGAGATATTCCCGATTCTGGAAAAATGCCTGGACCGGAAAAATCCCCGCGCCTGGTACTGGGCCCTGATGGATTACGGCGCGGCCCTGAAAAAGCTCACCCCCAACCCCGGCCGCCGCAGCGCCCACTATACCCGCCAGGGCAGCTTCAGCGGCTCTTTCCGCGAGCTCAGGGGCAGCCTCATCCGCGCCCTGGTTTCCCGCGGCCCCGCGGCCCTGGAAGAATTCGAAAAGCTGCCCGAAATCAAAAGGAACAAAGAGGACATTTACCGTGCCTTAAAAGCCCTGGAAAAAGAAGCCATGGTAGCGGAAGAAGGGGGGATTTACAGGATCAGGGAATAGGTTATGGGGGAAGTCCGCTCTTTTTTCAGCGCCCGGGATCTTCGCCTTTGCGCCCGCGAGCCATCGAACCGAAAGTTCGCGGTTCGCGGTTAGGTTCTTCTTCGTAACCATTGCGGTTTTAAGAGGATTTCAGAAGTTAAAAAAGTAAGTGCTGTTGCCCTGGGTTTTGGGACAGGCTCATTTGACAGAATAAAAAAAGGCTTATATAATTTATATACCCACTGTTGTTATATACATTGAAAGTATACATCTTAGAAATACAACGGGAAGGGATTTTGCGGGAGGTTCTGTATGGGGTTTTTGACACTGGAAGGCCGCGTTTCTATAGTAACAGGCGCAGCCCAGGGTATCGGCTGTCATACCGCCAGGATGATGTGCCGGAACGGAATGAAAACGGCCCTGGTGGATATGAACGGAGAAAAGCTGGAGAAGATCGCCGCCGAGCTCAACGCTTTAGGCGGCGCCGAAGCCTTTCCCCTGGCCTGCGATGTTTCGGATCAGAGGGCCATAGAGAGGACCGTTAAAGCGGCGGCGGAGCATTTCGGCCGGCTGGACGTTCTGGTGAACGGCGCGGGCATTCTGAGCGCGGCAAAAATACCGGACATAGAGCTTGAGGAATGGGAGAAAATTCTCAAGGTGAATCTGACGGGTTCCTTCTTTATGCTCCAGAAGGCCCTGCCCTATTTAAAGAAAAGCAAACATCCCAGGGTAATCAACATCGCCTCCGTGGCCGGCAGAATGGGCGGAGTGGGCAATTCCATGAGTTACGCCGCATCCAAGGGCGGCATGATTGCCATCACCCGGGGATGCGCCCGGCACCTCGGCCCCCTGGGGATCACCGTAAACGCAGTCTGCCCCGGCCCGACCAGGACGCCCATCATGGACGCCTATACGGAGGAGCAGATGAAAGTCCTCGAAAGCCAAAACGTCCTGGGCAGAATCGGTGAATCCGATGATGTGGCCGCCGGCATATGCTATCTTGCCAGCGAGGAAGCCGGTTATGTGACAGGGATAGCCCTGGATATTAACGGCGGATTCTGGATGGGTTAATCCCGGCAGCGCCGGGAGGCAATTTTTTGAGGGAGCGTAAAATGCGTGAGAACCTTTATTTAAAATGGATGGCCGAAAATACCGAGAGCCGCTGGTGCAACGATTCCGCCCTGCGGGATGATTATATGGACGCCATCCAATACGGAGCCGTGGG
>JAISRW010000040.1 GCA_031273405.1 Treponema sp. | reverse complement strand
ATTATAAGGGCTTACGGCCCTGTAGCTCAGTGGATAGAGCATCGGTCTTCTAAACCGATGGTCGCCTGTTCGATCCAGGCCAGGGTCATATTTCTTTGCCGGCCTTTTACCGGCTCTTTCTTCGACTTTGAGGTTTATTCGTGTTGAAACTCGGTTAGTGCGAACCTCCGGTTCGATGGGAAAAGCTTCCGAAAAAGCAGCCTAGGAGCTTGTTGCCCTTGTAGGTTTTTGCGGCTTTTTTTAGCAAAAAAAGCCGCAAAAACCACGATTATCTGGCATCCTTACGCAGTTTGCAGGCTAAAAAACCGCCTAATCGGCGGTTTTTTGGAGTTTTATGTGCGAAGCGCAACAAACTGCTAGACTAAAGTCCGGCCCGCTTTTCGTTTAAATTTAAGGTTGCTTTCCCAAACTGAATTTTTGGGAAAGCCTCTAAGTTATGTGGTTCCAGACCGGAGGTCCGGCGGGATTTGTAGGAAGTTACAAAGTTTATATGCCCTGGCCCCGGCCTGTCCGCAGGGCAACAGCACTTACTTTTTCAACTTCTGAAATCCTCTTAAAACCGCAATATTTACGAAGAAGAACCTAACCGCCAAGTCGAATCGAACCGCGAACCTTCGGTCCGATGGTTCGATGGTTCGCAGTCGAATCGGACCTCTGGTCCGCAGGAAGTCGAATCGACTTTGCGGTAAAAATTCCTTCAATTTCGGTGATTTCTCAAAACTTGAAAGTAAGTGCTGTTGCCCTGGCCTGTCCGGGAATTGCACAAAACTATTGAAAAAGGTATTATAAAATCCTATAAATCTTAGTATATTAGTCATAATAGGAAAGGTTAGGAAAGGCTATGAAAGAAAAACGAGTGTACATAGATTATAACGCCACCACCCCCCTCAGGGATGAGGTCAAGGCCGCCATGATCGAAGACCTTGCGGTATACGGCAACGCCTCAAGCCTGCACGGTTCCGGGCGGCTGGCCCATGCCCGGGTGGAAGAAGCCCGGCAGGCGGTGGGACGGCTTTTGGGCGCCCCCCACGAGGACATCATCTTTACCTCCGGGGGGTCGGAATCCAACAATACGGTTTTCCAGACCATGCGGGCCCTGGCTTCGGAAAAAGACGGGCGCCCCAAAAGTGGCGGAAGGAACGAAATCGTCACCACAACCATCGAGCATCCCTGTGTGCTCAATTCTGCCGCTTACCTCAAATCCCTGGGGTTTAGAGTGACTTTTGTCCCGGTGGACGAATACGGTAAGCTGAACCTGGGAGCGCTGAAAAAGGCCCTGGGCGAAAAGACCCTTTTTGTATCGGTGATGATGGCTAATAACGAAATTGGGACCATTCAGGATATTGCGGAGATTAGCCGGCTGGTGAAGGCGGCGGGGGCATATATGCATACCGACGCGGTTCAGGCTGCGGGAAAGATCCCGGTGCATGCCCCGGATTTGGGGGTAGATTACCTCACCTTGTCCTGCCACAAGATCTACGGCCCCAAGGGCATAGGCGCCCTCTATGTGCGGAAAGGAGCGCCCGTTTTCCCCCTGATCCACGGCGGGCACCAGGAAGACGGCCTCAGGGCGGGAACCTACAACAATCAGGGCATTCTGGGCTTTGGCAAGGCCGCAGATTTGGCGCTCAGGGATCTGGCGGAATATAGCAAAAGGGTTTCCGCCCTCCGCGGCCGGCTTAAAGAGGGGCTTTTGGCTGCAATCCCCAACATCAAAATCAACGGCCACCCTGAAGATGTGCTTCCCAACACCCTGAGCGTATCATTCCCCGGCGCCGAGGGCGAGGCGATACTTCTTTCTATGGACATGGCGGGCATTGAGGCTTCTACCGGTTCCGCCTGCGCTTCCGGAAGCCTTGAGCCTTCCCATGTGCTTTTAGCCATCGGGGTAGGGCCCGAGCTTGCCCACGGGTCCATACGGTTCAGCCTGGGATGGGGAACCGGCGGGGATGATATTGATTATATCATCGAGACCCTGCCGCCTATCATCGCCCGTCTCAGAGCCATGTCAACCATGGTTATATAAAAAAGCGTAACTAGAGCCTTTCCCAAAACTGAAGTTTTGGAAAGGCTCACTATTCAGCCGCCTGCGGGGGTTAAAGCACTGGAGAGCAAGAAACGTTCTGAAATCACGCTGCGACTGAATAGTTACAAAAAAGCTAAGGCGGCTTTTCCAAAATTGAAGTATTGGGGAAGCCTCAAATACGGAGTTTATTATGAGCGACTGGTTATATTCAGATACGGTGAAAGATCATTTTACCAATCCCCGGAACGTGCTTTTGGGGGATGAGTCGGAATTCCCCGCCGATGCCAGAGGCCGGACGGGGAACATACGCTGCGGAGATCAGATGCTGATGCTCCTCAAGATCAAGGACGATGTCATTATCGACGTGCGCTGGAAAACTTACGGCTGCGCCAGCGCTATTGCTTCCACTTCTATGCTCAGCGAAACCGTTAAGGGCATGAGCATTGTGGATGCTTATAAAATCAAACCCGAAGACCTGGTGGAAAAGCTCGGGGGCCTGCCGGAATACAAGATCCACTGTTCTGTCCTGGGAGACAAGGCCCTCCGGGCTGCTATCGACGATTTCCTGGCAAAGACCGGCCGGGCAGGGATGCTAAAGGAAGAGGCGGTCGAAATCTGCCATTGTCTGGGAATAACCGACAAAGACATCGAGACGGCCTTCCACAAGGGCGCCCGGACCTGGGAGGAACTCCAGCAAGCCACCAAGATCGGTACGGTCTGCGGTGGCTGCAAGGCAAAAGCGCTGGAACTCCTCCACGAGTTTGCCCATATCTACGGGATGTAACTCCTTACAAGAGACCTGATTTTTTATGCCCCGCCCTAGCAGTTTGTTGCGCTTCGCGCATGAAACCTCCAAAATCGCCTGCAAGGCGATTGCGAACCTACGGTTCGATTTACCTTACAAACTGCGTTCGAACCTTTGGTTTGCGGATGCCCAAAAACCTACAAGCGCAACAGGCTCACTACTCAGGCGGGGTCCAGCCGGTATCGCGGGAAGCGGTAGAAGGAAGCCGCCATATCTATCTGAGCGATTTTCTGCCGGAGGGGGCTATAAAGGGGCAAACAAAAAAAACCGGCTGCAAACCGAAGTCCACAACCGGCCCTGCCCTTGAGGCATATCGAACATATAGTGATTTGGGAGGGGAACTATATGCCCGACATTATTAATATCGGACAGGAAAGCCAAAAACTTTAGGAATAAAACGGATTTTTGCAACTCTTCAAGCGCCTATATCCCGATCATAGCTTGGGAGGGGCAGATCGAAATCAACCAACCCAAGACCCCGCTCCGCCTCCCCCGCGCGAGCTCAGATCTATGGTCTGACAGACCATAGATCTGACAACCTGCGGTTTTGAACCGAAGGTTTGGCGGGGTATTAAACCCTCGCCGCGAATAAAACGTAGTTGACCCTCTCCTGAGTAGTTGCGGATTTAGTTGGTTTCCAAAATATTCACATCCACCGACAAAGCAACCTTATAGGTTTTCCCTTTTTGAACCGTGATAGGCCGGATGATCGAATAGTCGCTTATCTGGAAACGGATCTCATGGGACCCGGGTTCCACCGGCTGGAAAGACTGGGGGTTGGAAACAGGCGTATTATCCAGGAAAATTCTGGCTCCCTCCGGGTATTCAAAGAATATGAGGGGGGTTGGATCCTGGAGCTCCACCGCCAAATCCAGAACTTTGGCCCTTTCCACCATAAAACGGCGGCTTTGGTTGCGGTAGTCCTCCGAAAGAACCAGCAGGTCGTGCTCCCCTTCCTTTAAAAGCCGCTCCTCATCGGGCTTCTCTATGACTTGGTCGTCGATAAGCACCGTAAATGCCTTTCCCGGAAGCTGTTCGGGATAGCGGAAACTGATCTTGACCGCCCCTTCGTCGCTTAGAATAGGCTTCACCAGGAGATTGAAAGTCATGTTTTCCATCTCCTCGCTTATGCCCTTGATAACCGGCATGAGTCTGAAAAGGAGGGGAAAGGAAGAGGAGGGGACTATCCCCGAAGGAACCGCCGCATAGGGGGAATTCCTTAAACCGTGACCCCGTTGGAGGGGAATTTGGAAGATGCTCTGAATTTTATTCGGTAGAGGCTCGAAAACAAGCTGCCGCCCTTCCAGATCGGCGACTCCCGGATCGGGAGTCTTGTCCAAATCCCCGTAGATGACCACCGCCAGGCTCCCCCGGTAGGCAAGCCAGCCCTGGGGGGCGGTGAGCTCTATCTGTATCCCCCTGAAAAACCTGGTATCCCCTTCCAGCAGGATGAGGGCCGAGCCGGTATAGGAGAGGGGCGTCACGGCCCCCTCGGGCTTGGTCAGGGACACCTCGTGAAGGCCGGCGATAAGGACCCGCAGGGGATCGGCTTTCAGGGAAAAGCCGAGAAGGCACAATAAAAGAACTAAGCTTTTTCGGATACTCATTTTCTATACTTTATCTTCCTAATTTTAAGGCAGTTCCAAAACGGCGGATTTTGGAACCGGCTCATTTTTTCCCGTTTAAAATTCATCACTAAAGATCCGCAGCAGCCTGCCCGGGTCCTGGGCCCTCCCGTTTTGCCGGAGTTCAAAATGGAGATGGGGGCCTGTGGACTGGCCCGAGGAACCCACCCTACCTATAAGACTACCGGATCGGAGCTCTTCGCGCAAGGCTATTTCGATTTTTGAAAGATGTCCGTAGAGGCTCACCCAGTTATCGTTATGGCCGATGATGATGTATTTGCCGTATACCGGATCTTCTCCCAGATCCCGCACTATGCCCTCCCGGGCCGCATATACGGGGCTCCCCTCGGGGGCGGCCAGATCCACCCCCTGGTGGACGCCGTATCTGCCGGTTACCGGGTTAACCCGGGGGCCGTAGGGGCTGGTGAGGGTGAAATGCCGCAGGGGAAAGCGGAAGCCCCGGTTGAGAAAGAAAACCCGTTCCGTGGAGGTCAAATCGTCGCCGGGAATAAAACGGAAGCGCCCCGGTTTGCCGGCCCCCCCGAGGCTGATAAGAACCCCCTCTTCGCTGTTCCGGGATGAAACAAAGAGCCTTTCCAAATCGGTCTCCGGTTCTTCGGGTATAAAAATCCCCGGCATCGACGGGAGGAGCAGGACCTTGCCGGCGGCCAGATCCTCGGGATGGACGAAGCGGTTGAGGGACGCGATGGTCCCGTAGGGGATATTGCACCGGGCCGCCAGGGACAGCAAATCATCCCCTTCTTTAGGAATATAGGTGTATACTGTGAGGGATTCGGCGATCCGCGCCGGGACGTACTCAGGCGATCCGATCCTTTCCCGGGCGAGGAAAAGCCGGCGCCTCGAATTTTCCACATCCCCAAGATACTGGACGAAAGCCGTATCCCGGCTGTTAAGGTTCGCTATGCGAGGCAGGGAAGAATAGCCTTCATCAGCCCCGGGAAGCAGGAGAAGAGACAAAAGAGACAAGAAAAAAAAAGGCAAGGGACAAGCCTTGCCTTCCCAAACGCGCGCCTGTTTATTCGTCTGAAATAGCTTCTACAGGGCAGACTCCGGCGCAGGCGCCGCAGCTCTGGCATTTGGCAGGATCGATCCAGCGCTTGCCTTCCTTTTCGGAAATAGCGTCCACCGGACACTCGCTGTCGCAGGACCCGCAGTTTACACAGGAGTCTCCAACTTTATAGGCCATATCACACCTCTCATAAATTGATCTGTTATTTAAAGATATATTATTTTCTAAATTGCTTCAATCCCGGTTCGCCCGCCTGTCCCGGTTCGGACCCGGTTCAATCCCGGTGATTCCTCAAGGCATGAAAGTAAACGCCGATGCCCTGGCCCTCCGTCTATGAGAAAATGCCAAGCATTTTTTGCAAGATTTTTCCTGTGGTTAAATTTGAGCCCTCTCCGAAAAGCGCTATCTAAAGACGGGTTCATACCCGAAAACGCTTGGTATGCATATACCACTATCTGCGGGGCGGTAGTCGCAGCCGGAGCTTCCTTGACCCCCTCGGCCGCCGCCCCATTTTCCCCGCCGACGCCCGGCCATCCAATAATCCGGCGGAAGTTTATCCACATGCTCCGTACCCATCCCCAGAGCTGCTGCTTCTCTTTCCCTCGATACCGGCTTTTATCATCCCCGTGAGGCTTTCACTTTTGTGGTAGTGGGAGCGACCGTGGAAGGCGGGAAAGGGCAGAGCGCCCGTCGCCGGCCTGACACCTCGGCCGGGGGCATCGAACCAGAGGTTCGCGAGCGGGGCAAATGTACAGCAGGTTATCAGACCCTTCGGGTCCGGCAATGAGGGGTAGGATTGTATGCGCCGCCATGCGGTGGCGCGGCATTGTACGGGAACGTTCAGACCGAAGGTCTGCGAGGTCTCATAGTCTCCGGAGGAAAGAGCCGCCGACGGACAAGGCGGGGTATAAGCACACCGGGCCCTCCCATGCTCGTACGGGGGAGAAGATTACTCCGGGGAACCGGGGAAATAACACGAAAAGCGGGCGGCCTAACCGGTACCGTTGAACGAAGGAAAACGAAGCGAGACGGGAAGGGCTGCACCTGGAAAAAGAATTGTCGGGAGGAAACACTATGGAGAGCCTGTCCCAAAACTATTTGACTGTGCGCTAAAAGCGCACGGTTTTGGGACAGGCTCTTGGAAAAAGCGGTCAGTAACCCGCTTTTTCCCCTGAATTTTAAGGTTGCTTTCCCAAAACTGCAGTTTTGGGAAAGCCTC
>JAISRW010000018.1 GCA_031273405.1 Treponema sp. | reverse complement strand
CCGCTTCGGACACGCCAACATTCCCCTTTACTATAATAGTATCCCTATTCCCGCCGAAGGGGCCGGGATACACTTTGAAGGGCTTGTCTCCCTGAAAATTGCTTATTTTAATAAATAATTTTCCAAGAATCCCCTGATGATACCTTCCGGGCGGGCTCATGACATAAAGCCGGCCGTCGATTATCTCGGCCCGGAAATCTTCATCCGTTTCAAGGTAATCCTTGTAGCTATAGTGAATTACTTCCCATTTTTCAGCCGCTTCGGACACGCCAACATCCCCCTATACTGTAATAGTATCCCTATTCCCGCCGAAAATCAACATAATTACGGATCAATATGCCAGGGATCTCCAGCGTCGTTTCCTGAGGTGAAGGGTGCCCGCCCGCTCGCTCAAGGCAAGGGCGGCCTCGTCCGCCTTTTTGAGGATTGCGTCTTCGTCCGCCACGGTAACCTTTCCGTCTTCCATGAGGATGCGGCCGTCAACTATCAGGGTTTCCACATTCGCTTGGGAAGACGAATATACCAGGGTGGATACGGGATGATGCATGGGCACCGCCTTGGCGGAGCGGAAGGGGTTGAAAATAAAGAGATCCGCCTTCTTGCCTGTTTCGAGGCTCCCTATGGCGTCTTCCATGCCCAGGCATCTGGCGCCGTCTATAGTCGCCATTTCCAGGACTTTTTCGGCGGTCATGATAGTAGGGTCCCGGTGGCTGACTTTTTGCAGCAGCACCGCGGTTTTCATCGCCTCAAGCATGTCGTTGGAATTATTGCTCCCCGCCCCGTCGGTGCCGATGCCTACGGATACTCCCGCTTCAATCAGGGCTGGTATGGGAGGCACCCCGGAGGAAAGATACATGTTGCTTACGGGATTATTGGAAACCTTCGCATCGTAATATTTTGTCATCCTGATATCCCGGGGCGTCAGGTGGACGCAGTGGACCATCAGCAGCTTTGGGCCCATGAGCCCCAGCTTTTCGCACACGTCTATATCCGGCGCGCCGTGCAGATCAACGCTGGCCTGCCGGTCAAAGGGGGTTTCGCTTATGTGAATGGTAACGCCGGTGTTGTATTCCTTCATCAGCCGGCAGGTCATCTTGAGGGAATCGGCGTCGTTTGACCAGACCGCCGCCGGGGCCAGCCACACCCGGATACGGCCGTTGTCTTTATTGTGATAGGTCTCGATGAGCCGCCTGGCGTCCTGCTCGATGGTTTTTACGTCCTGGGTAATACCCTGCTGTACCCCGTGATCGATACCCGCGTTCATGTAGCCCCTGCCCAGTATGCCCCGGAGCCCGAGTTCCCTGAAGCATTGTATAATCGCGTCGTCATGCCCGTTTGCCGGATGGGGATAATGATAATCCAGCATGGTCGTGGTACCGCTGTGAAAACCGTCAAGGCAGCCAATCATGGCGCCGTAATAACAGGATTCCTCCGTTAAATGAACGGCGCTGGGAAAGGTCATATCCTTGAGCCAGTCGGACAAAACCAGATCATCCCCCAAACCCTTAAGCAATGTCTGGAAAAGATGGTTATGGGTATTGATGAGGCCGGGGAAAACAGCTTTTCCCCGGCCGTCAATTTTTTTGGAAACCCCGGAATATTTTTTTTCCAGCGCCGGACTGGGGCCAATATCCGTAATAGTATCCCCGGTTACGGCAAGAGCGCCGTCGTAGAGGATCTCCCGTTTCGGATTAACGGTGACAATCGTGGTATTGGTAATAAGAATGTCCGGCACTGTATCCTCCCGCGTTTTTTTCGTTATCTCGACGCTCTTCCCTTTTCGGTAAAAGCGACGGCGTCAAAGGCCCCGGATTTCATATCCGCCTCTATTTTGGCAATCCTGTCCTTGAGCGCCTGGGGAACCTGGGAATCGAAATTGCGGAAAGGCGCGACATAAACCGCGCCCTGGGCGGCCCCCATGGCATAATTTTTTGGTTCCAGTTTTCCCTGGAGTACCAGTTCGAAGATCCCCAGCATACCCTTCCCTACGGAGCAGATACCGCTGGTCAGGATGGTATTAGGTTCAATACTCGCCTGATCCGCAATGGAGCCCAGAGCCATAACACCCTTTTCCTTGCAGGCTTCGAATACCCCGAACCCGGACTGATCCGCGTCATGGAATATGATATCCGCCCCCTGCTCGATCATGGTAAGGGCCGTTTCCTTGGCCTTGGCCACATCCTCAAAAGTGCCCGTTAAAACCGACATAACCTTTATTTGGGGGTTTTCCGATTTGACCGCGACTTCATAGGCAATAAGCGCTTCGGTAATCGAAGGAATCTCCATGCCCCCTATGGCGCCGACGACATTTGTTTTTGTCATGGTCGCGGCGATAACTCCCAGGAGGTATCCCATTTCATGGTAGTTGTTCAACATAGAACTGACATTGGGGGCGGCGCTGACATCGGTGCTGGTGACACAGAATTTAACGTTAGGGAAATCCTTCGCCACTTTGAGGGCGGCGTCGCCGAATTCATAGCCGTGCCCAAAAACCAGGTTATAGCCCTGGGAAGCGTAGGTCCTGAATATTTCCTCATAGTCGGAGGCGGGAATGCCTTCCTGGTAGCTGATTTGCACATCGGGGTATTTGTTTTTGATTTCCGTAAGCCCTTCATAAGCCGAGGCGTTCCAGCCGCCGTCATTCATGGGCCCGGACATCAAAAGCCCCACCTTGTAGGACGAAGCGCCGCCTTTTGATTGCGAACCGCCGCCTGCCGCCGCGGTTCCCGCCACAAGTACCGCCAGGGCAATCGCCGCTGTCAGTAATCTCTCTTTCCTTGTCTTTAACATAACCTTCTCCTTGGAGTATAATTACGGAGGTATTTTCAGTTTTTATAATGAAAATCCTCCGGTGTTCCCTGTTTCGTAACTATTCAGCCGCAGCGTGATTGGCGGCTTCCTTCTTCGCTCCCGCCATCATGAGGCCGATCCGTTGTATGTCCGCGCCGGAGGCGGGCAGTTCTCCCATGATTTCTCCTTCATAAAGCACGCATATCCTGTCGCTTAAAGAAATAATCTCTTCCAGCTCTGTGGATATGAGCAGCACCGCGCAGCCCCTGTCCCGCTCTTCGAGAAGCCGGCCGCGTATGTATTCGGAGGCCCCCACGTCCAGCCCCCGCATGGGATACATGGCGATGAGAAGATCCGGGGATTTGGACAATTCCCGGGCCAGCACAACTTTTTGCTGATTGCCGCCGGAAAGGTTTTTTATCGGCTCGTCGCCGCCGGGGCTTTTAATCTGATATTTTTTAAGCAGCCCTTCATAAATGGAATCGATAACGTCGCCCCGCAGTATCTTATGCTTCGATACGGGCTCCTTGTAATAGTTCATCAGGATCATGTTTTCCCTGACGTTCATGGACAGGACAATGCCCCGTTTATGGCGGTCTTCGGGAATATGGGCTACCTTGTACTCCAGTATTTCCCTGGGCGGACGATTGGTTACGTCATAACCGTTGATCAATATATGGCCCGACTCAATGGGGCAAAGGCCGGTAAGGGCGTCTACCAACTCTCGCTGCCCGTTGCCGTCAACCCCGGCGACACCTAAAATTTCTCCTCCCCGGAGATCAAAAGAGACGTTTTTTATTGCCCTGACGCCTTTACTGTTAAAACAGTTAAGTTCCCGAACCTCAAGAATTTTATTTTTGGGAGCTAGGGGCTTTTTCTCAACAGCCGCGGACAGGTCCCGGCCTATCATGAATCGCGCCAGCCCGTGCCGGTCCGTGTCTTTGGTATCCAGGGTCTTTACCGTTTCGCCCTGACTAAGCACCGTTACCCTTTCGCAGACCGCCATGATCTCGTTTAATTTGTGGCTGATAAAAATAACCGTATGATTTTCGCCGGTGAGTTTTTTGATCATCAGAAAAAGTTCTTCCACTTCCTGGGGGGTCAGTACCGCCGTGGGCTCGTCCAGAATGAGAAGATCCGCGCCCTTGTACAGGGCTTTGAGGATTTCGAGCCTCTGCTGCTGCCCCACGGTAAGCTGGGAGACCCTGGCCCAGGGATCTATCCGCATGTTATATTGCCCGGCCAGGGAAACCAGGGTCTCCGCGGCCCCTTCAAGGTTCAGGAGGCCCCGCCTTTTGTTTTTAGTGCCCAGGACCACGTTTTCCACCACCGACAGGGCGGGGATAAGCATAAAATGCTGGTGGACCATGCCTATGCCCAGATCGATAGCGTTCTTGGGGCTTTTTATTTCGATCTTTTGGCCCTTCCAGAAAATCTCTCCCGACGTGGGAGCGTAAAGCCCGTAGAGTATATTCATGAGGGTGGTCTTGCCCGCCCCGTTTTCTCCCAGCAGGGCATGGACCTCTCCGCGGCTTATCTCCAGGTTGATATTATGATTCGCCCGGACCCCGGAGAAGTATTTGCAAATATTCCGCATTTCCAGCAGACAGGAAGCAGTTTCCGCCATATCAGGTTCTCCTATTCTTTCAGGTAAGGGGTGCCGCCGGCGGCGGGGCCCTTGTTTTTACCGGCGAAACCAACCAGCGCGAGAATGGTCAGGATATAGGGAATCATCAGGAAGAATTGATAGGGTATCCCGGTCCCCAGGGCCTGGAGGCGGGATTCCAGGGCAAGGCCGCCTCCGAAGAGAAGAGACGCCCCCATGATCCCCAGGGGCGTATACTTGCCGAAGGCTACGGCGGCCAGGGCGATAAAGCCGCGGCCGGCTATCATGTCTTCCATAAAGAAACTCAGGAGCCCCAGGGACACATAGGCCCCCGCGGCCCCGCAAAAGAGGCCGCTTACGATAATGGTCCCGTAACGTATCTTGTACACGTTGATTCCCACGGTATCGCAGGCCTTGGGATGTTCCCCTACCCCCCGTATGTTTAAGCCCAGTTCCGTTTTAAACATAACAAAATGGGCAATGGGGATGATAAGCAGAAAGGTACTATAAACGAGAATATTCTGGGAAAAAATGGTGGACACTCCCCCGCCTATAAAGGGTATGCCGCGTATGAATTCGGGCAGTTGAATGTTTGCGAAGGACGCGATTTTCGGCGGCGCCGCGTTTACCCCGAAGATGATACGGTTAAGAGAAGTTGTTGTTCCCAGGGCAAGGATATTTATGGCCGCCCCGACTACCACCTGGTTGGCATAGAGGCTGACGGTGAGGTAGGCGAAGACCAGCGCGATAATCCCCCCGGTCAGCATGGCAAAGACCAGGCCAATCCAGGCGCTTCCTGAATACCAGGAAGCCACAACCCCCGCCAGGGAACCGAAGAGCAGGATACCCTCGGCGCCTATGTTGACAACCCCGGCCCGTTCGCTGAAAACCAGGCCCAGGGCGGCGATCATGATAGGCATGGCCGTCCTGATATCGGCGGCAATAAAATTACAGATCTGGGTAAACATTTATCTTCCCTCCCCTGAATCTTCCCGGGCCGCTTTTCTCACAGCCCCTTTCCGCTGGAGAATGACAATAACGCTGCTGCCTATGACGAAGAGAATCACCAGGGCCTGGATGATATAGACCACCGACACGGGAACCTTGGAAACCATCTGCATGAGATTCGCTCCGGCCCGGATCATCCCGAAAAGAAAGGCCGCCAGGATAATACCTACGGGGGTGTTCTGCCCCAGGAGAGCCACGGCGATTCCGTCGAAGCCGTAGCCCGGGGAAAAATTGGCAATCATCCTCCGCTGGATGCCCAGGATTTCGCAGGTCCCCGCAAGTCCGGCAAAAGCTCCGGCCAAGAACATGCCCAGGAGTATGTTTTTGGAGGGGTTCATCCCGGCGTAAAGGGCGGCGTCCTGATTCATTCCTACCACCCTAGTTTCGTAGCCCGTGGTGGTTTTCCAGAGGAAAAAGTAAAAAATGTAAACGCAAAAAAGAGCCAGGACTATACCGAGATGAAGCCTTGTACCGGGGATCAGACGGGGCAGCACCGCCGTCCCGGCTATGGGCATGGTCTGGGGAAAGGCGCCGGGAGGCTCCTTCATGGGGCCTGAAACCAGGAAGCCCACCCAGTATTGGGCGATATAATTGAGCATGATGGTGGTGATAACCTCGCTGGCGCCGAACTTTACTTTGAGCCACCCGGCCAAAAGCCCCCATAAGCCGCCGCCTATGAAGCCGGCCAATACCGCAAGGGGCAGATGGATGGCTCCGGGTAGATTGGTGAGGTAAACCCCCGTCAGGGTAGAGAGGAACCCGCCCATATAGAGCTGCCCCTCTGCGCCTATGTTGACCATCCCGCAACGGGCCGCCAAGGCGTAGGCCAGGCCGGTAAAGATGAGGGGTGTGGTTTTTACCAGGGACTCGCCGATGGCGTTCAGGCTTCCGAAAGACCCCATAAGCAGGTTAAGGCCGGCTTCCAGGGGATCAAAGCCGAAAAGGGCGATAATTATCCCCCCGGTCAGGAAGGCAAAAAGAACCGATGTTACCGGTACCAGCAAAAACTTGCACCGTTTTATGAAATTCCCGATGGTGTTTGCGTCTGCCATCACCAATCCCCCTCAGCAAAACCGCCCGGCTTTACCGGCGACGGCCAACTACATTCAGCTTTATTCGTGGCGAGGGTTTAATGCCCCGCCCTTCTGGGGCGTCCATAAGGTATTAAACACGAATCCAATGCCTTATGAGAACAATCATACCCCGCTGAACCTTCGGTTCGAAACCGAAGATTCGTCAGACCTACGGTCTGAGCTCTGCCTCCCCCGCATGAACGGGTTCTTGGGTTTATTGATTTTGCCCAAGGAAAATTTATATACCAATTATCCGGTTTTGTAAATATGAATCTCTTCCGAAAAGCACTATCTAAAAGCGGGGTTCATACCCTGAACCCTTGGCATGCATATACCGATAACCGCGGGACGGTAATCGCGGCCGGAACCCCGAGAGCCGCAAGACCCGTCGAACCCGAGGTTCGCGCGTTAACAGACTCGTTGAGACTGTCGAATGAGTCTCTGCGGTCGATGATGTGATTCAAAGCATACTCGAAAGAGCCGGAATGTGCGCGAAACGCGGCAAACCGCGAACCTTTCAATAGTCCGGGCCGGCGGGGCCGGGTTCGGCCTGCCATTCCCTGCTTTTCCATTGCTCCTGCTCTTTTTTGCGGAGATACTCAAAGAGGGCGGAGGTCCCGGCTTCTCCACCTTCCCCTGCATTCGCCGAAGGCGCGGCCGCCTGGGGGCCGGCGTTACGGGAGAGGGTGAGAAGGCTCAGTTCCAGATTACGTTTGGCCTCAATGCGGCCGCCGTCTATCTCCAGGGCCTTCTTAAAGGCTTTCGCGGCTTTGCCGTAATCCCCTTCCTCAAAATGAATGATCCCCGAGTTATAATGAATACGGTACAGCAATTCATGGTGATTGTCTCGCTGGTCTCCCAATTCCTTTGCCGCTTTCCCGTAGCGTTCCAGGGCGGCTTTCCCCTCTTCCAGAGCGGAGTAGGCGGATCCCAGGCCGTATTCCCCGTAAGGGGCCGCGCCGGGATAGTCCAGCGCCTTGAGGTAAGAATCTATCGCCTGGGTATACATCCCCCGGGAGTTGAAAAAGTTGCCTTCCATGACGTAAAGTTTTCCCTGAATCCCCGAACAGGAGGAGCCTAGGAGGGAAAAAACACAGCCTAGGATCAGGGCGGTTTTGGCCTTTCTGCGGCTGAATGACAGCAGCCGGGAAAGGCCGAAGCTTGCCAGGGCAAGGAGGACGAAAAGACGCCACCTCGGCCTGGACTCCCGGCGGTGACCGATGAGGGCGGACTCGGCTGAAAGGGAGCGTATATAATCGGCCGCCCTCTGCGCCGCCTCGTCCCGGTTGCCGTCCGCATAGAAGCCGCCGGATTTTTCCGCCGCCCGTTTCAGGAGATCGCTCCGCCGGGCGCTTATCACCGGGACGCCTTCGGAGAGGAGGAAACCATCCGGGGCTCCGGGGCCCGCCGGTACCTGTCCGCCCTCGTCGGAGCCCAGGCCGACGGCGCTCAGAGTAACGCCCCGGCTCCGGGCCCGGTTGGCCGCCCCCTCCAGGGAACCCGAGAGGGCTTCGCCGTCGGAAAAGAGGATGATTTCCCGGCGGCTGGGCGAGTCGTCCCTGAACGCGGCGGCAGCGGCGTCGACGAGGGATTCCAGGTTGGTTCCCGTACCGGTAACGGAAAAGTCCCCAAGGCTGTCCAGGAAATTCAAAACCGACTCGGAATCGTAGGTGAGGGGAACCGCCAGCAC
>JAISRW010000218.1 GCA_031273405.1 Treponema sp. | reverse complement strand
ATTAAGTCCATTTTTATTTTTTATTGATGATATTTCCGACATAATTTCTCCAAAAGTATATTTTAAGGACAGTATATTTTCTATTTTAATATTTGTCAATGTTTATTTCAAAACATTTTGGGCATATTTCGCATAACTCAGGTATATACGCTATTTCATATATTTTTCTTGTTCTCAAGTGCTTGGGGACCCACAGGATTCCTCACGGTAGTGGCGACGCTATCCCCGCATGAGGCCTGAGTAGTTACTTTTTATCACTTCGTCCGTGTCCGTCTGTGCCGTCCGAGGCTCGATCTCTTCAGGAGGGAAAATCTCCCCGGAGAGCCTGATAGGGCGGATTATACGCGCTCACGCTATCACGGTCAGCCCTTCCCGGGCCATCATGATTTCCGTACCGGATTTGTTTTCTTCCCTGTAGTGTTTTTCGAACCCCGCGAGTTCCGCGTCGGTCCGGCCAGGATCGTGATGAAAAAAGACAAGTTTTTTGACTCCCGCTTTTTCGGCGGCGCCGACGCAGTAGTCATAGCTGGAATGACCCCAGCCGAGATGTTTCTCAAATTCGGCGGCGGTGTACTGGCTGTCGTGAATGAGCACATCGGCGTCCAGGAAGAAACGGAGCATTTTTTCGTTCTCCTCCTTCGCCGCCGTCTCCCCTTCCTTGGCCGCCTCTTCGTCGCAGCCGGGATCGGCGGGGTCTGCGGAGAAGAGGTTGCGGAAGGGCTCGTGATCGTAAGCGGTTACTATCGACTTGCCCTGATACTCAAAGCGGTAGCCCAAGCAGATGATGGGGTGGTTCAGATATTTGGTGATTACCGAAAGGCCTCCCCCTAAATCCAGGGTGGTTTCCTGGAGATCCCCGTACTCGATCCGGGCGGCCAGTTCGCTCTGCCGCACCGGCCAGTAGCGGTAAGAAAGCTGGGTGCCGATTATGGATTCCAGGGTTTCGTCTTCGTAGGAGACAGGCCCCCGGATCCTCAGCTTTGAGCTTGGCGCGAAGATGGGCGCAAACATGGGAAACCCCATGATGTGATCCCAGTGGGTATGGGTGATAAAAATATCGATATCAAGGGGATGGTTTTTCAAATCCCCTGCCATAAGCATATCCCCCAGAGGCTTAACGCCGGTACCCAGATCCACAATCACCAGCCGTTCGTC
The DNA here is from genome assembly GCA_031273405.1 of Treponema sp. The sequence goes on along the minus strand of JAISRW010000218.1, from coordinate 3,724 downwards.
GGCCCTGATCTCAAGACAGGCCGTATTCCCTCCGTAGTCAACAGTGGCCCTGCCGGGACAGGGAATGGAGCCCCGGACTCCCCAGAAGCTGACAGACAGCATACAAACCCCCTATAGTCTGAGAAAGATTTTGGCTTTTTCTATTTCGCTGTTCACCACAGGTTCCATTCCGTCAAAAATTTCCCGGCTCACATTCAGCGCCGCCCATACCGAGGGATCGGGCCTGTCCGGCCATCGGTCCCCGGAAAACCCCATATCCATGGCGGCGGCAAACCAGTTGGAAACGACAACGCTGTACAGTATATCCTTAAATCCCCCTGAATATTCTGTATAATGATGATGATGAATGATAGCATCTCCTACAGGACCCCCAAGCTTCCAGGCGGCCACAATAGAGGCGCCTGATGCGCAGTGGTTCATTCCCAGGATATTTTCTTCGGCGCCATACAGGGGAATCTTCTCCCTGTCGGCGGCGCTTACCGTGAGCATGTATTCTTTGGATAGTATCGCGTTGAGGGGGATCTTGCCTATGTCATGAAGGAGGCCGGCGGCAAAATATTCTTCGGTCAGTTTGGGATTGATTCCCCGCTTCCGGGCGAGCAGTTTTGCGGATACGCCGACGCAAAGAGAATGACGCCAGAAGCCGTCCATATCCAGGCCCTGGAACTCCTGTTTTACCGAAAGGCCCCTCATAACAGCCGTGGAGAGGGCAAGGTTTTTTACGGTATTAATCCCCAGCATGATTATAGCCCTGACCAGACTGGTTACCTGCTGCCCCATTCCATAATACGCCGAATTGATAAGTTTAAGCACCCGGCCTACCAGTACCGGATCAAGGGAAATGACATGGTTAAGATCCGCCGGGCTCGTCTGGGGATTGTTACAGACTTCCAACACCTTGGCCACTGTGGTGGGAAGGCTCGGCATGTTCTTTATATATTCGTCCAGTTTTTCGCCGAGATCAGTACTCATAGTTTCAACCTTTCTCCGCAGGAGCCTTTGTTTCGCCGCCTTGATTAATCACCGCAATAAGCGCGTCCGTCTTCCTGGTGATTGCCGCGGATAATTCCTTGTCCGGCAAAGAGGAGGCAAGTTCTTCCAGATACGTCAGGGTTCCGGCGACTTCCGCCGGAGGCGGCGCCCCGGCAGTATCCTCTTTTTCCGAAGCTTCCTGATTTTCTCCCATCCTTTCGTTAATGTCTTTATAAAGGCCCTTCCGGCCCTTCAAAACATCAATGAGAAATTCCAGGCTCAGCCGGACATCGCTGTTAAGGAAAAGTTCCATATCCTTATTGGGAAGTTCGTGAGTAAGTTCTTTAAGATGATCCAACAGCCCTGCTATGCCTTCGGCGTCCAGGGGCTTGTCCTCTTTTGAATCGGAAGAATCCTCAAGGGCTAAAAAGTCTTCGACCGCCTCCTCTCCGGAGACTCCATCTTTTTCGGAGCCGCTTTCTTCTTCGGGGGCAGTTTCCGTTTCCAAAGCCGGCTCCGCCACCGGCTCGTCCGCAGCCATTGGCTCATCAACAGCCGCCGGTTCTTCTTCCGGGGCAAATTCTTCCGGGGTGATCTCCGAATCAGGTTCTAAACCGTCTTCCAAATCAAGAAAACTGTTCTCGTCCTCCTGGGCAGCCGGGTTTTCGGGGATTTCATCAGAAAAAATCGATTCTTCTTCATCGGGAGCAGGTTCCAGGGTCGTATCCTCCGGGAAAAGCGCCTGATCATCAAAATTTTCCTCCTCAGCTTCTTCCCCGGCTTCCTCCGTAACTTCCTCCCCGGCTTCGGGGGCAAGTTCCCCGGTTTCTTCGGGAAGCTCCACGGCGGCCTCCTGTTCCGGCTCCTCCTCTTCCTCCTCCGGCGGCGGAAGTTCCGGCTCCAGGGGGGCTAATTCCGGCTCCTCAAATGCCGACTCCTCAGGCATTGGTTCCTCAAGCGCCGGTTCCTCGTCCTGGGGAGGAAACATTGCTTCTTCCTGCGGTTCCGGTTCGGGAGGCTGCGGCGCGGGCTCTGGCGGCGGCGCAGGCCGGGGCGGCGGGACAGCTTGGGGCGGCGCAGGCGGCGTCTGCTGCGGCATGGGCGGCGGCGCAGCCTGGGGGGGCGCGGGCTGCTGGGGCATGGGCGGTGGAGACGCCTCGGGAGCGGGGGCTTCTGGGGGAGGAGGGGCCTGGGCGGGCGCCTCCTGGGGAGGCCCTCCTGAAGGGGGAGGAGCTTGCCGGGGCGCCGCGTCGGGTTCCGCCAGCTTATCCAGGGAGGGACTTTCCCGCTCTTCGGGTATTTCCGAATAGGGCTCTTCCTCGGAAAAGAAATCCTCGTTCACTATTTCGTCTTCGTCAAATTCCTCGCTGTCTTCGATGAACAGGGCTTCACTTTCCTCGTCCACCGCCTGACTCATCCCCGCGGAACCCAGGAGCAAATCCATGTTGGCCGCATCGCCCTCCGCCGCATCATCGGCCCCGGAAAGGAGCCTTATATTCTTCTCCCACATTTCCTTTACCGAGGAAGAATATGCGTTTACGGCGCTCTCGTAAAATTCCAGGGATTTGTTGAGATCCGAAAGATCGTCGGATGTAGCCCGTTTCCCCTGCAAATTGACCAGGGTGTCGGCGGTTCGGAGGGCCTTTTCGATGGACCCCGAATCTTTATGAAGCTCCGCGGCGGCGGTCAGGGCTTCGCTGTCGTTTGGGTCGGCCTTGGCCAATTCCTCAAAAATCTGAATCGCGTGAGCATTGTTGCCCATCTCGGCATAGAGCCTGCCCAGAAGCAGTTTGGCCTCCCGGTCATTGGGCCGCCGGCTAAGATAGGCCATGATCCTGTCTTCCGCTTCCTTGTATTCCTTGCGGTGAAAATGAATATCCGCCAGATCCATCTGGAAGGCGTAATTTCCCGGATCGATGGAGAGGATCTTTTCAAATGTAGCCTTGGCTTCCTCGTCGCCGCCGGTTACCCTTTGAACCGCGCCCAAAACCCTGAGGGCCGGTACGCTCTCGGGCTCCCATTCCAGGGCCGCCTTTGCCTCTTCCATGGCTTCGGGATAGCGTTCCATTTTAAGGTACAGTCCCGCCAGGCGGGTCCTGACTTCGGCGCTGTCCGGCGTAAACTTGACCAGTTTTTCAAGTTCCACCACCGCGTCGGCAAAATCCCCCGAATCTTCCAGAGCCCGTTCCAGGTTCACTACCGCCCTGGTGTATTTGGGGTCCGCCTCAATGGCCCGCCGGTAATTCTGAACCGCTTCCTTGGTACGGCCCTGATCGGCCAGCACAATCCCCATGTTGTTCCGGGCTTCCGCGTTAAAGGAGTCGGTATCCAGGATGCGGTTAAAAGTGTCCATGGCCTTGTCGTGATGTCCCTGCTTAAAATAGATGATCCCCAGGTTGTTCATCGGCTCAAGCCAGCCGGGCTTGCTCCGCAGGGCGGAACGGTATTCGGCGGCGGCGTCTTCGAGCCGGCCGTTGGCTTCGAGGGCTACGCCGTAGTTAAAATGCAGGGTCGGATTGTTGTGATCCAGGGCCAAGCCCTTGCGAAAAACATTGAAGGTCTTTTCATATTCCTTAAGCTGATTGTAAATGGTTCCCAGGTTATTGTAGGCCGGCACATAATTCGGGTCCAGTTCGATAACCTTGGCATAAGCCATGGAAGCGGCCTTCAGGTTTCCCATCTGCTTGTGGATGTTCCCTACATTGTAATGGAATTCCGCCCTGGTCGGGTCCAGATCAATGGCCTCCACGAG
>JAISRW010000214.1 GCA_031273405.1 Treponema sp. | reverse complement strand
CCGCAATTCCCCCTCGTCTATATCTGCCCGGGCAGACTTCTCAAAGCCATAGACAAAGAAACTGCGGAATTCGTTCTTAAAATACACAATTATCCGGTATCCGCCAGACTTCCCCTCCCCAGGCCGGGCGTGGCGTACCTTGTAGACCCCGCCTCCCAAGTCGGCATCCGACCGTCCCGCCTCAAGCTGGTTTACAATGCCCTTTAGTTCATCGTCGCTGATGCCTTCCTTCTGGGCAAACCGGGCAAACCATGTATTCTTGAATGTCCTCACCTATATATAATAGCCCAAAACCGGGCGGACCGCAAGTTCCCGGTAAGCCGGAAACAGGGCCATGAGATCGATGGTTAAAAGAGCCTCGGCAGGAAAAGCGACAAATCCGGCAGGTAAGTTACCAGGAAGACCACCGCAAGCTGTATCAGGAGGAAGGGCAGCACAAAGCGGCAGATTTCCATGAAGGGCCGTTTAAAGCGGTAGCTGGCCAGGAAAAGATTCATCCCCACCGGGGGGGTCAAAAATCCCACTTCAAGGTTGATGATAAAAATGATGCCCAAATGGATGGGATCGATACCGTAGGCCTGTCCGAGGGGAACAATCAGGGGAAGCACCACCAGAATGGCCGAAAAAATATCCATCAGGCAGCCCACTACCAGGAGGGCCAGATTCAGCAATAAAAGGAAGAGGTATTTGGAACTGACGGTTGCCCGCATCCACAAGGCGAAGTTTTCCGGTATCTGGGCATCGATGATGGCGTAGGAAAGGGCCTTGGCCATGGCAAGTATGGAAAGGACGCCTCCTATGATGGGGACCGCCTTAAAGAAGACTTTTTTTACGTCCTTTAAGGCTATGTCGTTGTTGATCAATACTTCGGCGATAAAAACATAGATCACCGACAAGGCGCTTATCTGAACCAGGGAAAAGAGGCCCGAAAAATACCCCGCGATAAGGATAAGCGGCAGAAGGATTTCCAGAATCGATCCCTTCAGGGCCTTGCCTGCTTCTCTCAGGCTGAAAGGCTCCAGGGGAATTTTTATCTTCACCGAAGCGACGATCCCGAAGACGATCATGGCTGCCACCAGGATGACCCCCGGAATGATGGCCCCCAAAAAGAAATCGACGATGTTGTGATTGATGGTATTGCCCATAAAATAGAGAATGCTGTTGGTGGTAGAAGCTACCAGAATGATGGGGAGGCTCGGGGGGAAGAGGAGTCCTATGCCTCCCACGGAGGTGAGAAGCCCTATGGAAAACCGGTCGGGGTACTTTGATTTTTCCGTCAGGATCGTATAGAGTATGCCCCCCAGGGCCAGGATGGTAACTCCCGAAGCGCCGGTAAAAGAGGTAAAAAAGGCGCAGATTACCACCGTGGCGATGATGATGCCTCCGGGGAGCCAACTGAAAAGGCTGCGGAAGGCATGGACAAGCCGTTCTCCGGCCTTGCTTTCGGAAAGGAAAAATCCCGTCAGGGTAAAGAGGGGGATGGCGATAATATCCGCCTCGGTCAGGGCGGAGTAGATTTGGATGGCCGCCACCTCCGGTTCCCCTCCCTTGGCTTGAAGCATGATCAGGGCAATGCCGCCTATGACCGCGAAGATGGGCGTCCCCGAAAGGGCCGCCGCTATGAGGAGCAAGATAACCGGCGTCCTGGCGTACCCTGCCGCGTCGTAAAGCATATTAACCCAGGTAAAAAAAGGTTCAGGAACCCCGGTGTTCCAGACGAGCTTGGCTATGGCGGGTAAAGAAGAGACGGTTCCCAGGAGCACCGAGAGGATCGCCAGAGCCAGAAGGGCCTTGGGCTTCCCGGAGCCGCCGCGCACAAAGCGGGCGAACCGGAAGGCCATCACCCCGTAGCCTACGGGCATGGCCGCGGCGAAGATCCGGTCGGGGATAAATCCTACGGGCCGGCCCGAGAGGCCGTATCTGAGAAACGAAAGGGAATCCCAGAACAGGACGGTCACCACAAAAACCGAGATAAAGCTGGTTATTACAGCCAGCGCCGTTTTCAGCCTTTCGTTTTTGACATACTGAACCACGGCGATGGAAATGTGTTCGTTTGTTTTCGTGGTAATCATGGCGGCAAATAATCCCACCACCAGGAAAAGATGGGTCATTATCCCCCGGGAAGCCGGAAAGACACCTCCAAAGGGCCGGATCAGGATCTCTACCGCCGGCGCCAGGGCCATGAGCCCCAGAGCCCCATAGCAAACGCCCTTTTCAAGAACCTCCGCGGTATTGGCGGCGGCAGGCAGAAACTTTTTCATCCCCGGTTACCGTCTGTTCCGGTACCGGCTCAGGATGGTGTTGATCTTGTTATAGATATCCCGGTCAAAGGTGGTTCCCAAAAGACCCGGGATGATCCGCTCCACATCGTCAAACCACAGCTGCTCCTGGGCCGGCGTAGGCTGGTTCACCTTGAGGCCCCCCCGGCGCATGGAAAGGATGGCGTCGTTTACGGTTTTCTGCATAGAAGCGTCCAGTTCCGCCGCGACGAGCCGGGTAACCCGGAGGATTTCCCGCTGGTATTGGGGATTGAGTTCCCCGATTTTCTTCCAGGTAACCTGGTTGATAATTATCCCTCCCAGGATGGGGGCGATATTGACGGAGAGCATATGGTTGAGATAGTTATGCAGATGATAGGCCGCCACCCCGGCGGGGTTCTGATAGGCCGCCATGATATTTCCCGTAGCCAGCTTGGTCCCCACATCGACAAGATCCGTTTCCACCAGCTGGAAACCCATGCTCTTGAAGGCCGTATTCAGATCCGTGGCGTCGGCGTTGGTAGCGATTTTCTGCCGCCGCAAATCGTCCGGGACAAAGACAGGATCCTTGGAAAACACGTTGACAAAGCCCGACTTGGACCAGGCGACGATACAATAATCGGTCCTGTTTATACGGGCTTCCAGATCATCCTGGAGGGCTGCCATTACCGTGTCCAATTCCTCCTTGTTACGGATGAGGAAAGGGGCGCTCATGGTCATCACCTCGGGGCTTATGGAACTGAGGCCGAAGGAGGTAAAAACGGCGGCCTGGATGGTATTGCTGGAAAGGGAGATGAGCATCTTTCCCTCTCCGCCTTCGATTCCGTCGTGGCGCACGTTGAGCCGGACCTGGCCGTTGGTTATCCGGCTCCATTCGCCTGCAAGCCTGTCCAGGGTCCTCCCCCAGGGCGACGCCTTGGGAAGCGGGGAGGCGATCTTCACAACCAGGCTTTCCCCCTGAGACCTCCCCCCCCTCTGGGCAAAGGCTCCCGCGGTGATGAAGAGGCAGCAGGAGAGCGCTATCAGGAGCCTGGGGCTTATTCTTTTCATTTAATAATCTCCTTCGTCATCAAGAAAGGTAAAGTAATAATAGGCCGTATCCAGAAGATACCGGGCTTTCTTTTGGGAAATAATGTTTACCAGCCTGTTCGCGGGGTCTTCGTCAGGATCGACGGCCAGGGCCTTCCCCAGATTGGCCTCGAAAGCCTCGTAGTCCTGGGCCGGGACGCACACCGCCTGGGCATAGGACACATAGGGGCCGGCGGACAGCCCCCCGGTCTTTTCCAGGGCCCGCTGAAAATGGACTTCCGCCAGGGCCTTATCGCCTCCCAGAACTTCCGGAAGGGACGCGTAGAACAATATATAGAATTCGTCTATGGCGCCCTGGTTAAAGTCCGGGTCCAGTTCGTAGGCCCTGGCTATCAGGGCGGTCAGTTCGGGAATTGCCGCGCCCAGTTCAAAATCGAAGACATCGATGGAATAGGCGGCCAAGGTCCCGGCTACCGCCCAATAGAGGAGGGGGACATCCTCTTTTTTTGTCCTTTCCAGATAGGCGCCCAGGGTTCCGTCCCGGATGCGGGCCTCGCTGAATCCAGGGTATTTTTTATCCAGCGCCGAATAGAGTATGGCCCTCCCCCGCAGGTAGAGCTTCTTTGCCCGGGACAGCTCTTCTTCGCGCTGTTTATAGTCGTCAATGGGGGAGAGCATTTCCGCCGGCCCCTGGACAAAGGCGTTGGCGTACATCACGAAGAGGGAGCCGGTAGTCAGAAGCAGGCCCTGGTGATCGGGGTTCTGGGACAGGAGGGTTTCGTACATCTTGATGGCGAAGGGGATGGCGTCCCCCACAAGCTGAGGGTCCGAGTCGCCGGTGAACACATCGGAGGAGCCCGATCCGCCCAGGGCGTCGGACACGGCGTTTATGGCCATCTTATTGATGGAGCAGGAAAGCAGAAGGGGCAGGAACCCCAGGAACAGAAACAACAAACCGGGTTTAGTTTTCACCGCTTTCTCCTTTGAGGGAGTTTTTCCCAAAACTGAAGTTTTGGGAAAGCCTCGAAGGTATTATAATGAAGTTTTGAACCGGTTTTAAAGCCCCCATCAGTCCCCTATGACCGCCCTAATGTCTTGTTTGATCAATTCCAGCTTCCTGCCCGCTTCTTCTTTCGCCGCCCGGAGGCCGCCGGGGCCCACGGCCGTACAGGAAGAGGCGTAAAATTTGATCTTCGGCTCGGTGCCGCTGGGCCGGGCGCTTACCACCGTGCCGTCGGCCAGGTAGAACTGGAGCACGTCGCTGGGGGGGAGGCCGCCGGCGCCTTTAACCAGGTCCCGTACCTTTACCACCTCCAGGCCCCCCAGCTTTTTCGGCGGATTCTTCCTGTACCCTTCCATAATGCCCCGCATAATGGCCGGCCCCTCCGGCCCCTGGAAGTACTTGGAGATCCCCGCCTCTTCCCAATATCCGTGGGCTTTGTAGAGTTCCTCCAGGCGGTC
>JAISRW010000045.1 GCA_031273405.1 Treponema sp. | reverse complement strand
CCGGCATCGATAATCGCCACGGCGGAACGCAGCCTGTTTTTGCCCACCGCCGGAATGATCCCGTAGGTCAGGGAACTGAGGTTCTGCTGGACAAAAACCATGGCGTCGGGAAAGCTGTAGTAATCATATTGATAGGTATTATCCCCAAAGGTCAGATCTTCGTGGCGCGCGTAAATAGTCAGCCTACCCGGCGGAACCGGGTAGACAGGATCGGCAACGAAGGTCTTGGAAGCAGGGCCGTCGATGATCCCGGAAGTTTCATAAAAAGTCCGCATGGTCCGGCGGCTCGCCGAATAATACTGCAACCCCGCCAGGGTGCTCAGGGCCAGGACTCCGTTAAAAAGCTGAGTCCTTTCGGTTTCGCTCCAAGCCGGTTTTGCCGCCCCTGCGGGCTTAGTGTACAGACGGAGGGTTTCCACCATGATCTCAGGATCGAGTTCCTGGTGCACATCCTCGATTACCTGGCCGACCCTTTCGTGCTGGGGGAGGAGCCGGAAACGGGGGACGCTGAACTGGAGCTCCGTGGGCTTTTCGCCGGCAGCCAGCGCGGCGGCCCGGGCGGCCCCCAGGAGTCCTTCCAGAGAAGCCCCGGAAAGGGAGCCGGCGCCGTAAAAAACCATCATACAGCCCAGGACAAAGCTTGCTTTTATTTTCATCAGCTAATTTCTCAAACCCCTATAATAAACTCGTACCTGCTTATATAAACCATCTCCTTCGCTTTTGGTTTCAACATCACCGATATCGTTTAGGGTGGTGTGGATCAGCCGGCGGTCAAAGGGGTTCATGGGCTCAAGCAGGATGGAGCCCCGATTTTCCCTTACCCTGTCGGCCACAGTATAAGCCAGGCGCACCAGGGATTCTTCCCGGCGGATACGGTAATTCTCGCTGTCCAGGATTATCCGTATATCCTCCCGGCCCAGGCGGCCGGCGTAGATGTTGGCCAGAAGCTGAAGGGCGTCCAGGTTTTTCCCCTTTTTCCCGATAAGGATAGAAGAAAATTCCGAATCTATCTTAAGCCCGAGCTTGCGATCCTCCCGAAAAAGAATCGAAACCTTACCGCCGTAGCCCATGTGGTCGATAAGCTCTTCCATAAAGACGATCAGTTTCTGTTCAAATTCACCCTTGGGCTCGGGATCACCGAAAACCGCCTGACTGAATTGCCCGTCTTCCCCGCCTGCCTCTCCTTCAAAAGCGGAAACCCCCTCTCCGGCGGCCGGCTGATTGGTATGGACCTGGATTTTTACATAGCCTTTTTTAAACAGCCTCTGGCTCTGGGTTTCCAGAATTTCCACATCAAAATCGTCTTTTTGAAGACCTAATTCCTTTGCCGCCCGATCGATTGCCTCTTTTTCGGTGCGGCCTTCAAATTCATAAACCATAAACGCGCTCCTCGCGATAAAATTGCTTGCTCGTCACGCCGGCACTACAAAAACCGGCTGTTTGTCTTCTTTCTCTTTTTTGGGGCGATAACCGGTTCGGGAATTCCTGCGGCGGCTTTTTTACGGGCCAAATACTTATTGATACTCACCTGTTGGACCATGGTCAGAACATTGGACATTATCCAGTACAGAAGCAGGCCGGAAGGCACATCATAAAGGATGAAGAAAAATATAATAGGCATGGCATAAAGCATCAGCTTCATCTGGGCATTGCCCTTCTGATCCGGGGTCTGGGTAACCTTGCCGTAGAGCAACTGGGAGCCCACATAGATAAAGGGCAGGAGACGGAGGTCGGTCCAGCCCAGGAAGGGGACCGTAAACCTCTCAAAATGCAACACCGACTCGGGGCGGGAAAGATCCGGAATCCACCCGGGGATGAACATAGCCCCCCGAAGGTCAAAGTGGTTGTTGAAAAGATTATACATGGCAAAGAAGATCGGGATCTGGATCAGCATGGGGAGACAGCCCGAGAGGGGGTTATAGCCCTCTTTTTTATAAAACGCCGCCATTTCGGTATTCATTTTTTGCGGATTGTCCTTGTACTTTTCCTGAATCTCTTTGACTTTTGGCGCCAGAGTCTGCATGCGCATAGTCGATTCAGAGCTCTTCTTGGTAAGGGGGAACATGATGAGCTTAACCAAAAGGGTAACAAGGATGATAGCCACCCCGTAATTCGGGATAAACTTGTAGAAAAGGGTGAGGAACCATTTAAGGATCCATTCCAGGGGCGCCAGGAAGCCCCGGGTATTGGCGACTTCAATCAAACCGGCGCCGTTGAGCTTCCAACTGTTGTTTCCGTTATCATAAATCGCAAGAGATTCCTGGTTCTTGGGACCCAGGTAGAACTGATATTTATCCTCCACCCGGGAGCCGTTTGAAACAGGACGGCTGATGAGAAGCCGGGAAGCGCTGGGGAGCCCCGGTTCGGCCTGGGTAGAAAAAAACATATCAAACTGGTTGACATAGGGTAGGGCGATTAGGGTAAAATATTTTCCCGCAATGGCCCCCCAGGAAGGCTGGGGTGTAATCGCCGAAGGCTCCCTGTCATTAACCTTTTCGGTCTTTAGTTTGCCCTTATAACTCAGATAATTGCGGTATTCGTAACGGGAATCCAGCTTTTCGAACCTAGGCCCGATCTGGGGCCCGAACGCCAGGGTATAGGCGGCGCCGTTAAAGTCGAACCGTTGGACTGAATGGCCGCCGTCCAGGAATATATTGAGCTCGAATAAATATTCGCCGGGTTTAAATTCGTAGCGCTTGGTCATGGTAAAGCGGCCGCCCTGGGGGCTAGAAAAATCCCGGGAAAATTCCCAGATGAGATCCGTGATTTTTTTGGGTTTGAAAAAAGCATCCACAGGCCGGACCCTGCCGGATAAAAGATCGTCTTTGTTGCCAAAGGTCACAGAAAAGGTGCGGGGCTCCGAATTGCCCGGAAAGATCATTTCTACCGGATTTTCCTGATCCCTGTGCCCTTTAAGCTGATACGAAATAATATCCCCGCCGGTATTGGACAGGGCCGCCCTTATAAGATCGGTCTCGATAATCACCGGCGGCTGGGCCCTGATTTCTTCCTCCGCCGGGCTTTGTTCGGCGGCCGGACTCTGTCCCGCCGGGGCCGCCTCGGGGACCGCCGCCGGAGCCTCTCCCTCGGCCGGGGTCGGCTGTCCCGGCGCGGCGCCGGAGGAAACCTGGACCGGAGCTTGGGGCTGGGACTGAGGGGCAAAAATCCCCTGGGCAAGCCAAAACGCGAGAATAACCACCGTGGAGAGGACTACCGCCAATATTGTACGTTTTTCCATTTAACTTCCTTATTTGACCGGATCATAACCGCCAGAGTGAAAGGGATGACAGCGGAGAATGCGCTTAACGGCCATAACCATCCCCAGGCGCACGCCGTATTTCCGCACCGCTTCATAAGCATAAGCCGAACAGGTCGGCTCGTATCTACAGCAAGGGGGGAAAAGCGGTGAAATAAAACACCGGTAAAAACGTATTGTCAAAAGCACAAAACTCTTTGCAAAGCCCTTGATTGATACCATTATACAAGTTCCTGAAATTTTCGGCTTTTGTCTTCCAGGGGAGATTTAAAGAGGCCTGCCTGCTTGCATAATTCCCCCATCTGCTTCATCCGCCGGGAATAATTGTCGTTTCCCGGATAGACGAGCAACACCAGATCGTATCCCGGCTTAAGATAGTTCCTCAAATGCCGGTAAACCTCCCGGCTGACCCGCCGGGCCCGATTGCGTTCCACGGCGTTCCCGAATTTGCGGGAAAATGTAACGGCAATCCGGTTATAGGGCAGGCCGTTTTCCTTCCGCAAAAGCTTTGCGCCCGGACAGGAAACCGCCTTTCGCCGGCTAAAGACCTCTCCTATTTCGTCCCTTCCCTTTAGCCTTTCCCTCCGGGGAAAAGAATAATCGCCGGCATCGTCATTTGGCCCCGGCTGTCCGCCGCCGGACACGACCGGCTCTGTTTTCACCCTAATAGGGCTTTTTTTCGTCTGAAACTGTCAGCTTAAGCCGACCCTTGGCCCGGCGGCGCTTTAAAATAAGCCGTCCGCCCCGGGTTTTCATTCTCGCCCGGAACCCGAATTTTCGGTTCCGCTTCACTTTGCTGGGTTGATAAGTCCGTTTCATGGGAACTCTCCTATCTATAATATAAGGTACATAAACGCAATTTCAGGGCATCAACATACCCCGGAACAAGCTCCGAAGTATGTTGTGCTCATAAGTATTTTGACTCAGAGTACATATCCTTCGCTACGAATCAAAACCCTATCCCCAAATCCTGCCGGCCTTTGGAAAGCCTCAGTATAGAGAGTATAGGGAATCCGGAGAAAATGGTCAAGGTCGGGCGGCCTCTGGCGGCGGCCGTCAAATGGGAATCCCTGACAATGGGCGTCCCTGCGACGATAAATGGGCATGCTTTCGGAATTTGTAGGGTAACCAAACGGGCCGGGGATGGATTCTTCAGGAAAAACAGCCGTAACCGGATAGGCCTTTTTTATATGAATTCGATCATCCGGGTTTTACCCGCCTCGGCCTGTCTGTTCATAAGGTTATCCATGTCCTGTTTTATCGTCAACAAATGCTCATGCATGGCTTCGGAGGCCCTTTTG
>JAISRW010000009.1 GCA_031273405.1 Treponema sp. | reverse complement strand
AGGAAGGAGAAAGCGAAGTTTTCTAACAAAAACCTTCGTGTTCCTTGGTGTCCTTTGTGGTTTTTTCTCTTCATTTTTCTCATATCGCAGATAATCGTATTTCTATGCGTTTATCCTGCATATCCGGCGGCGGCTCTTGTCATCTCCCGCCGAAACATAGTAATGTTTTTTAAGGGACGGCTCAGGGCCGGCTGCGGAGGGTGCAGGGAGATGAAAGCCGCCATCATTTTTGGATCCCGATCAGATACGGGGATCATGAAAAAAGCCGCCGAAGTTCTCCGCGAATTCGATGTGGAGTACACCGCCCATATAGTGTCCGCTCACCGGACGCCGGAATTGCTGGACGAGACCCTTAAAAAGCTGGAGGCGGACGGGACCGAGGTGATCATCGCCGGAGCGGGGCTTGCCGCCCATCTTCCGGGGGTCATAGCCGGCAGGACCCTCATCCCGGTGATAGGGGTACCCGTCTGTTCCGGGGGGCTCGGCGGTATGGACGCCCTCCTCTCCATTGTACAGATGCCCAAGCCCATACCGGTAGCCGCCGTGGGAGTGGATAACGGGGCCAACGCCGCCTATCTTGCCTGCCAGATTCTTGCCGTTAAATACGATGAAATGAAAAAGCGTCTCGCCGAATTCAGGGCCGCTATAAAGGCCGGTTTTGCGCGGGACAACCCATCTTCCGGCATATCATTGGACGGTGATTCGGCGTCATAAGAGATTTGTTCAAACAGAAGGCCGGTTTTGCGCAGGACAACCCGTCTTCCGGCATATCATTGGACAACGGTTCGGCATCATAAGGGGTTTGTTCAAACAAAGGGAGTGAACGATGACAGATTACAAACAGGGAGCCCTGCTTTACGAGGGTAAGGCAAAAAAGGTTTTTGCCTCCGGCGCGAAAAGCGTCGAGGGGGACGATCTCGTGATCATTCATTATAAGGATGACGCCACGGCCTTTAACGGGGAAAAGAAGGGGCAAATCGAGGACAAGGGAATCTTAAACAACAATATCGCCTCGGCGCTTTTCAAGGTTCTGGAAGATTCCGGCGTGCCTACCCACTTTGTGGAGCGGATCTCCGACCAGGACATGGTCTGCAGGAAAGTGAAGATCATTCCGCTGGAAGTGATCACCCGGAACGTGGCGGCCGGTTCCATGGCAAAGCGGCTGGGCCTTAAAGAGGGGACGGAACTCAAGACTACGGTGTTCGAGCTTTCCTACAAAGACGACGCCCTGGGGGACCCCCTGATCAACGATTATCACGCGGTGGCCATAGGCGCGTCCACCTTCGATGAACTCAAGGAGATATTCACCCTTACTTCCCGGGTGAACGAGACGCTTGTGCCCTTCTTCCTTGAACGGGACGTCAGGCTCATCGACTTCAAACTTGAATTCGGCAGAACCTCCGGCGGCTGCCTGGTGCTGGCCGACGAGATTTCGCCGGACACCTGCCGTTTCTGGGATGCCCGGACCAACGAAAAACTCGACAAGGACCGGTTCCGCAGGGATTTGGGCAGCGTGAAGGAAGCCTATATCGATATACTGACTCGAATCAGCAACCCCGGCAATCATGAATGAACTACAACAGATACGGTGTTTTCAGGATGACGACAAATTACATGAGGAGTGCGGGGTCTTCGGCGTCTTTTGCGGGGACCCCGAAGAGGACATGGCGCCCCTGGTGTACTACGGGCTTTTTTCCCTGCAACATAGGGGACAGGAGAGCGCGGGCATCGCGGCGATCAAGGACAAGAACATCGAATGCCGGAAGGGGATGGGCCTTGTGGGGGAGGTGTTCAGCCCGGAGATCATCGCCGGAATAAAGGGATCTGCGGCCATAGGCCATGTGCGCTATTCCACCTGCGGTTCCAGCGTCATCGAGAACGCCCAGCCCTTTGTAAGCCGCTTCAAACTGGGGTCCATAGCGGTGGCCCATAACGGCAACCTCACCAACGCCGATGTGGTCCGGGAACTCCTGGAAGACTCAGGCGTTGGCTTCACCTCCTCAAGCGACAGCGAAGTGATCGTCAATCTTATCGCCAAAAATTACAAGAAGGGCCTGGAAAGGGCTTTAACGGATACCATCAAATTCGTCAAGGGATCGTATGCCCTGCTGGTTCTTACCGGCGACGCCCTGGTAGGCGCGCGGGACCCCAACGGCATCAGGCCGCTATGCCTGGGCAAGCTCGATGGGAAGGGAGATTCCCACAGTTGGATCCTGGCCAGCGAGTCCTGCGCCATTGACGCGGTGGACGGGGAGTTTGTCCGGGACATAGAGCCCGGAGAACTGGTCATCATTAACCGGGACGGGGTTTTCTCTTTCTCGTACAGTGAAAAAACCCGGCGGGCGGCCTGTTCCTTTGAGTACGTCTACTTCGCCCGGCCGGATACCCTCATCGACGGCGTGGATGTATACGGCGCCAGGGTCAGGGCGGGGGAAATCCTGGGCCGGGAATCGGCTGTGGAGGCGGACCTGGTGATAGGCGTCCCGGACTCCGGGGTGCCGGCGGCCATAGGGTATGGCCGGGCCACGGGAACCCCTTTTGGTCTGGGGATAGTCAAAAGCAAATATGTGGGCCGTACCTTCATCTCTCCGAATCAGGAGATGAGGGAGAAGGCGGTTTCGGTGAAACACAACGTGATCCGAAGCGAAGTGGCCGGAAAGCGGGTAGTGGTCATTGATGATTCCATAGTCCGGGGCACTACAAGCCGGCGGTTGGTATCGATTTTGCGGAAGGCCGGGGCGCGGGAAGTCCACTTCCGGGTCTGTTCCCCGCCGGTTCGTTTTCCCTGTTACTTCGGCATAGACACCCCTCACCGCAAGGACCTTATCAGCAACGGCAATAGCGTTTCTGAACTCTGCGCCTCGTTGGGCGCGGACAGCCTGGCCTTCATTTCGGTAGAGGGCCTTCTGGAGGCATTGGACGGCAGGGATGGGCGCGCTAGGGACGGCCAACCGGCCGCTCGTGCCAGAAAGTCCGCCGGCGCCTGGCCGGACGGGTCGTACTGCCTGGGGTGCTTCACCGGGGAGTATCCGGTCCCGGTACATGGAGAAGCAGGATAAGCCGGGTATGTCGATAGATGGGCCGGTATACTATGACGCAATTTTGTTGACATTGGTCCGCAAAGGGGTAATGTGGAGGGAGCCTGTTACAACCTTGCGATTTCCTCCGGGGATAGGCCGGTAACACGCTCTATTTTTTCCGGGGAATCCCCCATAGCTTTCAGACTTCTTGCTATTGCTATCGCTTTCTTCCGTTCACCTTCCCTCCTTCCCTTCTGTTCACCTTCCCGACGGGCTTGTACGACTTTGCTCTGGGTGTCTACCACATACTTATACTCACTCATGAGCCGCGCCCGCTCTACTTCGTCTTTGCTTATGCTCATCAATACTTCGCTT
>JAISRW010000207.1 GCA_031273405.1 Treponema sp. | reverse complement strand
CTCCTGGACGCCCTGGATGACGAACAGAAACAGGGCATCACCATCGACAGCGC
Source organism: Treponema sp. (assembly GCA_031273405.1). The sequence continues at coordinate 3,791 of JAISRW010000207.1, read as the reverse complement.
CCGGATATTTTTTAAGAGCGCGGTGAGGGAATACATCATCATCGACGCGCCGGGGCATATCGAATTTTTGCGGAATATGCTGAGCGGCGCTTCACGGGCGGTAGCGGCGGTGCTGGTGATCGACGCCGTGGAAGGGGTGGCGGAGAATTCCAAACGCCACGGCCTGCTCCTTTCCCTCCTGGGAATCTCCCAGGTGCTGGTGGCGGTGAACAAGCTGGACGCCCTGAACTACGACGAGGCGGTGTTTAACCGGATCAAAAAAGAGTACGAGGCGCACCTGGAAACTCTTAACGTAAAGCCCCTGGCCTTTGTACCGGTCAGCGCCAGGGAGGGGAAGAACATCACCGAAAGCGCCCCGGAGACGCCTTGGTATACGGGGAAGACGGTGCTGGAAATTCTGGACAGTTTCCGCAACCTCCCCTCCAACGAGGATTCCTTTTTCGCCATGCCGGTTCAGGATGTCTACCGTTTCAGTAACGACAACGACGACCGGCGCATCTACGCGGGAACCATCGTAAGCGGCGAAATCTCCTGCGGCGATACGGTAGCGTTTCTGCCCTCCGGCAAAGAGGCCCGTATCAAAAACATCGAGGTATGGAATGCCCCGGCCAAAACCAGGGCAATAACCGGGGAGGCCGCTGGCTTTACCCTGCAAGAGGAAATCTACGTCAAGCGCGGGGAGGTGATGATCAAGTCCGGCGAAAACGCCCCGGTAAAAACCGGCGGCCGCCTCCGCGCCAATGTGATATGGCTGGGGAGGCGGCCCTTCGCCTTCAACAAAGCGTATCTCCTCAAGCTGGGAAGCGACAAGGTCGAGGTCCGGCTTGAAAAAATAGAACGTTTCCTGGGAGAGGCGGGGAGCGGGCAGTACCGCGAACTGCGCCGCCACGACTGCGGCAGCGTGATCCTGAGCCTTGCCCGGCCCGTCGCCGTATCCTCCTTTTACGACAACGCCTCCCTTGGGCGCTTCGTCATCGTTGACGGCTTCGACGCCGCCGGTGGCGGCATAGTGCTGGAAAGCCTCGACTCCGGAGAGAAAGACAAAGCGCCCCTTCATCCCCCAATCAGCAGGGACTTTGAGGACGAGTTGTTCGCTTTCCTCAAGGTGCATTTTCCCCACCGCTTCCCCGATCCCGGCTCAGGGATTTAGGCGTCCTGCCGGCGGCGGGGCGATCTTGGCACGCAACGTTAAATATGGCTAAATACTATTACCCGCCGGAGGTGAGGCACCCTCTTTATATGTCCTTACTGCGGGGTATATTATGTTGGTTCGGGTTATTGTTACAGGTAACGGCCCTGGTTTTTCAGTTGTGGAGGTTTTAGTTATGGCTCTTACTGCTACCGAACGTCAGGCCGCTTTTAGAAGGCGTATGAAAGAGCGGGGTTTCCGTCTTATGCAGATTTGGGTTGACGCCGAGGGGTTTCCCGGAAGGTCCAGGGCGGGGCGGCAGTCCCCCAGGCCGGAGTATACGAAAGACCAGTTGATTGAAGTGTTGGAGCATGTAACAACCGGGACCGATGAGGACTTTACAGCCAAATTATTCGGTGAGTTGGCCGCTTATGCCAAGGGTGTACGGGAGTTATGGGAAATATCCCGCCAGTCCCCGAAGTTGTTTACACCGGCGAATGATAATGACAAGGATAAAATGGGGCAGTCTTCATTTTTTTGATGTATGATACTATGTTTTATGAATTTATCAATAGCTTATAGCAATCTATAACTTTCCTTGACAATGAACTACAGTATCTACACGGAAAAATCGCAGCCATGGACCGCTCAAACCTGCAGAACGAAAAATTTATTCAAATGACCACCGCCCCGGTAGCGCGGCTGGTTTGCGCTTTGGCGGGTCCCAGTATCGTGATTAACCTGATTTCCGGGCTCTACAACATGGCGGATACCTACTTTGTCAGCTCCCTGGGAACCAGCGCGGTGGGGGCGGTGGGTATCGCCTATCCCTTGATGTCTATTATCCAGGCTGTGGGCTTCTTTTTCGGCCAGGGGTCAGGAAATTTTATTTCGCGGGCCTTGGGCGCGCGGCAGGATGAGCAGGCCCGGAAAATGGCGGCCACGGGATTTTTTTCCGCGGTGCTGGTTGTGGGCGTTCTGGCCGTCCTGGGAATCTTCAACCTGGCATCCCTGGCAAAGCTTCTGGGGGCCACGCCGACCATAGTACCCTATGCCAAGGATTACATTCTTTTTGTCCTGGCGGCCGCCCCTTTTCTGGCCGCCTCTATGGTATTGAATCAGGAACTCCGTTTTCAGGGGAACGCCATGTATTCCATGGTGGGCATGGTTTCCGGGGCGATTCTGAACATCTGTCTGGACCCCCTGTTTATCTTCGTTTTCGGCCTGGGTGTCAGGGGAGCGTCTCTGGCTACCGCCGTCAGCCAATGCGTAAGCTGCCTCATTTTACTTGCCGGTAGTGCCCGCAAAGGGAATATCCCCGTCCGGCCAAAGAACTTTTCCCCCTCCCTATCCAATTACAAGGAAATTATCCGGGGAGGAATTCCCGCCCTGCTGCGGCAGGGACTCATGAGCGTCTCGACCGTGATAACCAACCATTTCGCATCTGCCTATGGAGACGCGGCTATCGCGGCTATAGCCATCGTGAACCGGCTGTTCATGTTCGCCAGTTCCGCCATGCTGGGTTTCGGCCAGGGGTTTCAGCCTGTATGCGGCTTTAACTACGGCGCCGGGCGCTACGACCGGGTAAAACAGGCCTTCTGGTTTTGTGTGCGCCTGGCCTCAACGGGACTGGTGGTAACTGCGGTGGTGTTGGCCGTCTTCTCTCCCCAGGTCATCGCCCTTTTCCGCAACGATGACCCGGAAGTGCTTCGGATCGGCGTCCTCTCCCTTAGACTGCGCTGTATCGGACTCCCCCTCAACGCCTGGATCGTCATGTGCAATATGATGACCCAGACCATCGGTAAGCCGGTTGAAGCGAGCCTGCTTTCCATGGCCCGGCAGGGACTTTTTTTGATACCGGCCCTCTGTATCTTTACCCCTATGCTGGGGCTCCTGGGCATCCAGATCAGCCCCACGGCTGCCAATATCGCCGCTTTCTTCTTTGCCATCCCCCTGGCCGCAAGCGTCCTCAAGCAGATGAAAGACTCCCCCGGTTTTAGCCGGAAGGCCGGGACCGCGTGAATTTTATACTTCTTTGAATTTTCAGAACCCCGCTTTCAGAATCAACAACCTCGCCCTGAAGGGCTAAACTTGACCCACAACTCAATGATTGATTACCTATCACCCAAGAGGATTTAACCGCGAAGGCGCATAAGGCGAAGAAGGAAAGATAAAGAAAGAAGAAGGGTAAAGAAACTAAGCGTGCTGTCGTCTTTTCAGACATAATTTGATGAAAGAATCTCAACATCAAGCCCCTGCGAACCGAAGGTTCGATGCGCCTTCGGCGCCTCCTATGTTTCATGTCAAGCGGAATCTGAAGTTTTTTCAGATTTTTTTCTTGACAGCTCCCGGCCCGGTTTGACACACCCATTCCGCTTACGCGCTTATCGCCGCACGGGCTAAGGCATCCGTTTCCTGCTTGACCGGAGCCTTGAAATGCCTCACCTCATAGTCCTCTCCCTTCTTCTGCAACGTGTACAGTAATTCCCCCAACCGCCGCGCTATCGCCACGATCGTCTTCTTCTTACTCATCCCCTTTACCTTCGTCATATATTCATACCGCTCCCGCAGCGCCCCTCCGTCCTTCGACCACGTTATCGCCCACGCCCCCTGGACCAGCAACGCCCGCAGATACCCGTTCCCCCGTTTCGTGATCCGTCCG
>JAISRW010000181.1 GCA_031273405.1 Treponema sp. | reverse complement strand
AGGCGGCGGACGCGGCCCTCGGCTTTTCTGCTTTCCCGGCCCGAGACGACCGGAGCAAGCCGGGAAATGCTCTTGAGCACGTCAATGGCCGGGTAATGATAGCTTTCGGCCAGGGAGCGGGAAAGGAAAATGTGGCCGTCTAAAATTCCCCGCACCGTATCGGACACCGGTTCGTCCGGGTCGTCGCCGTCCACCAGTACCGTATAGAAGCCCGTGATGGTTCCCCTGTCGGAGGTTCCGCAGCGTTCCAGGAGCTTGGGCATGGAATCGAACATAGAGGGGGTATAACCCCTGGTCGCGGGAGGCTCCCCCGAGGCGAGGCCTATCTCCCGCTGGGCCCGGGCAAAGCGGGTCACCGAGTCGAAGAGAAACATCACGTCCAGGCCCTGATCCCTGAAGTATTCGGCCACAGCGGTAGCCACATAAGCGCCCCGGAGCCGCGCCAGGGGCGGCAAATTGCCGGGAGTTACCACAATGACGGTTCTGGCAAAGCCTTCCTGACCCAGGTCGGCGATAAAATCGTTTAATTCCCGGCCCCGCTCGCCGATAAGGGCAACCACGCTGACATCGGCGCCGGTGTTCCGGGCTATCATCCCCAGGAGGGTTGACTTCCCCACGCCGGAACCGGAAAAGATGCCCAGCCTCTGACCCCGGCCCACGGCCAGCATCCCGTCGATGGCCCGCACCCCGGTGCTAATCCTTTCGGTGATGCGCCGGCGCTTAACGGGGTCAGGAGGATTCGCCAGGGCGGGATACAGCACAGGAGACTCGATTTCCCCTTTGCCGTCCACGGGCTCTCCGAAAGGCCCCAGAATCCGTCCCAGGAGCCTGGGAGAAACCGGCACTTCAAGCCGGGATCCCGAGGCTGTCACCCTGGCGCCTATTTCAAGGCCGCCGGTTTCTTCGTAGGCCATGAGCTGGACGATGTCGTCCCTGAGACCCACCACCTCGGCCCGGATAAGGCCGTCCGCCGCCTCTATGCGGCATATCTCCCCGACCACTGCCTGGGGGCCCCGGCTCTCGATGAGAAGCCCCTGGACCCGGCTTATCCGTCCGACGCATTTTATCGGGTCTACCCGGCTTGCCGTTTCGAGGTATTTTTTTATCACATCGGTTTTTGTCGGTAAAGACATGGCTAAATACCTTCGGAACCCGCGGCGGCTTTCAATCTCGATTTAATCGGAGAAATTTCCAGGATCTTGCTTTCCAGTTCCGCAAGCTGGCTCGAAATGCGGGCGTCGATTTCTCCAAAATCGGTTTCGATGATGCAGCCGCCTTGATCCACCGTCGAGTCTTCGACCACCTGTATCGATTTGGCCCCTTCCACCAGTTTGATAAAATCTTTGGTATGTTCGGTAGAAAGCTTTACATCCGCCATGTTCACCCGGATGACGATATTGCCCCGGCCCTTTAGCTTCCTGAGGGCCTGAACCACATTGGAAATGATCACGTTCCGCTGGTTTTCCGAGATTACCTTGATAACCTTCCTGGCAATGAGCAGCACCAGGTCTATGATCTCCTGTTCCGTCTGAGCCAGTATTTCCGTTCTCTTGTCCTGGGCCCGTTCCAGCACCGTCCGGGTTCTTTCGACGAGCCGTTCCACCTCGGCCCTGCCCTCGTTGAACCCGGCGTCCCTCCCGGCTTTGCGGCCCCGCTCTTCCGCGTCCTTCCGTTCCGCTTCCAAAGCGGAGCGGGAATCGGCTGCGATCTGCCGGGCCTTCTCTTGCGCCTCCGCGATGATCCTGTCGGCCTCGTCCTGGGCTTCCCTCTTGAGGGACTGGGCCTCGCCGGTCTTTCGCTGTACCTCTTTGAAGGCCGCCTCTTCGGCCTCTTTAATGATGGCTTCCGCTTCGACCCGGGCTGAGCGTATCATGGCTTCCCGTTCAGGCTCCCACTGGGCTTTAAAAGCCTCCGCTTCCCGGCGGAGATCGTCGGCAGTGGGGCCTGAATACTCCTCGACCTCGTCGGAAAGCTCCTCAAGCTCCTCCTCTGCCGGCGTAAGATGGGCCAGCTCGGGAAAAGCCGTCGGAGGATCGAGGAGTATTTTCTTTTCCAGGAGCTCAAGCTCCCCGGGCCGGTACACTGCCTTTGCCATGAAACCTCTTTATGGAACTTCCCACAGGAAACTCCGAAAACCGGTTGTATAAGACTGCCGAACCGCAGATTCGCGCGCACCTGGGTTTTGGGAAAGCCCCCAAAACCGCGGGTTTTATACAACCAATTCGTCTTCTCCGGAGCGGGCGACCACGATTTCGCCGGTGTCCTCCAGGTGGCGGATTATCGAGACGATCTTCTGCTGGGCTTCTTCAACGTCCTTGAGGCGGATGGGGCCCATGTATTCCATGTCTTCCTTAAGCATACCCGCGGCGCGCTTGCTCATGTTCCTGAAAATCTTGTCCTGCACCTCGGTGTCAACGCTCTTGAGGGCCTTGGCCAGTTCCTGGGAATCCACTTCCCGCATGACCTTCTGTATGGCCCGGTCGTCCAGCATGACGATGTCCTCAAACACGAACATCCGCTTCTTGATCTCTTCGGCAAGTTCCGGGTCCTCGTCTTCCAGGGCCTCGATGATCTGCTTTTCCGAAGCCCGGTCGACCAGGTTGAGGATCTCCACGATGCTCTCCACGCCGCCGGCGGTGGTATAGTCTTCGCTTGACAGGGTGGAAAGCTTTTTTTCGAGAACCCGCTCAACCTCCCTGAGCACTTCCGGGCTCGTCCTGTCCATGGTGGCGATGCGGCGGGCCACATCGCTCTGCACCTCGTGGGGGAGGTTCTGCAATATGATGGACGCCTTGTTTGGCTCCAGGTACGCGAGTATCAGGGCTATGGTCTGGGGATGTTCCTGCTGGATGAAGTTGAGAAGATGGGCCGGGTCGGTGCGGCGGATAAAGTCAAAAGGCCGCACCTGAAGGCTCGACGTGAGGCGGTTGATGATGTCGATGGCCTTCTGGCTTCCCAGAGATTTCTCCAGGAGCTCCCGGGCATAGTCGATGCCGCCGGTGGAAATGAACTGGTTCGCCATCATGAGTTCCTGGAACTCCTGGAGTATGGCGTCCTTCTGGTCGGCCTCTATGGTTTCAATCCTGGCGATCTCAAAGGTGAGGGTCTCAATTTCGTCTTCCCTCAGGTATTTGAAAATCTCGGCGGAAATATCCGAACCCAGGGTGACCAGGAATATGGCGGCTTTTTGGCGGCCCGTAAATTCCTTGGGGCCTTTTTTCTTCCCCCCGCTTGATGAAGAGGACGTAGTTTTTGCCATCTCTTAATCCTCCAAAAGCCAGGTCCGTATAAGCTGGGCCACGTCCGCGGGATGCTCCTTCGCCATGTTGGCCACGCTTTCCTGGAGTTCCAGCCGGCTCCGTTCTTCCACCGACATGGACACTTCGACCCCTTCTTCCTCGGCCTGGATAAGGGCCTGCTGCCTGAGGGCTTCCTCACGCCGGGCCCTTTCTTCCGCCTCCAGCCGCCGCCGCCTTTCGATCTCCCGGGAAATAGTCCTGAAGAGTATAAAGGCGATCAGGAGCACCGCCAGCCCCGAGAGGAAGACCACAATGGTAGTCTGGAGCTGTTTCCGCCGGAAATAGGCCGCGTCCTCATCGCGGAACTCTCTGGTACGGTCAAACTGGATGTTATGAACCGTCACCGAATCCCCCCTGGCGGCGCTGTAGCCGATGGCGTTTTGTATAAGCGCCTGGGTCGCCCTGATGTCTTCGGGGGTTACGGGCTTGTATTCCCGTTCGATGGAACCGTTTTCCGCTATAAGGGGATTCCGCTTTTCGTCATACTTCCATTCCCAGGTTCCGTCGATATTCACCGAGACCGTTACCCGGTCGATGCCGGGGCTCCGCTCTTCCTGGCTCTGCCGCCGGTTGATCTCGTGGTTGACCTGCACGGTCTCCTGGGTCGTCTTACCGTAGAGGTTCTGCATATCCTTGTATGCGGGAGGCGCCTGGCCTTCCACGCCCGGGGGCCCCTCGGGATTAAACCCCGTGCCCTCCCAGGCGGTGGAGGAAGTAGCCTGGGAACGGACCACGCTGTCCAGGAGCTGGGAATCGTCATAGGACAATCCGGGGGTCCTGGGTTTCCTGGTGATGGGGAAGAATTCCTCGGTGGATACGGTTTTCTGGGACATATCCATGGCGATCTTGATGTCCAAATCCCTCACCCTGTCGGGGGTAAAAATCTGCTGAAGGCTGGAGAGGATCTTTGCCCGGTACTGGGCTTCCTGCTTGAGGATGATGGCGCTCTGGCGCTCTATGTTGGCAAGCCGGTCCGTTTCAGCCATCCCCGCGAAGTCGTTCAGCACCATCCCCGTATGATCGGTGATGACGATGTTCTCGTCTTTGAGCCCTTCTATGGCAAGGCGGAGGAGTTTTTGAATCCCCTGGATCTTTTTGCGGTTCGGCTCGCTGATATCGCTTCCGGGCTTGGGGGTGATGATGACGCTGGCGGAGACGGGGTTCTGCTCGGAGGCGAACAGCCGGTCCGCGGGCACCACGATGGTAACATTGGCGTCGTCCACGTCGTCCAGGGCCTTGATATGATCCGTCACCATCTGGGTAATGGCCCTGCGGAGATTGACGTTTCGTTCAAAATCGGTGATGGTCCAGCGCTCCCGGTCGAATATGGCCCAGGGGTCCATGCCCGAAGGGATCAGATCCTCCCGGATAAGAATGGACCGCATCCTTTGGGCCGTTTGCCTGTCCTGAACCTGGACCACCCCGGCGGCGTTGACCGTGACGTCTACTCCCTCCTGGTTGATCCTGGTGACTATCCTGTCCAGGGCGGCTTCGTCCCGTATGGGAGCGTCGAGCACCGGAACCACGGTCGGCGCGGAGGACACCGACACCATGGCGGCCAGTCCGACGATCACGATGCCGGTAACGCCTATAAGAACGATCCTCTGGACAAGAGACCACTTGCCCCAGAGCCCTACAATTTGAGCCAATAATTTTCTAAGCCAGTCCATTTCCCCCCCCTACATTAGGTAATAAGCAACCCTTTCCCAAAACCCGGTTAGTGCGAACCGCCTCCCCACCGGACTGTGTGTTCCGCGAATTCGGCTGTTTTCCCGCCCGGTGCAAATCCGGCATGCGCTGAAAAACAATACCCCTCCGTGATTCCCGCCAAAAAGAAGCGTATCTCAAGCCTGAGACTACCGCATCTCCCGCCCGAGACTACCGCGTCTCAAACCCGAGACTACCGCATCTCAAGCCTGAGAGTACCGCGTCTCACTGGAAAAACTCTTGACCTTTGAAGCTTTCCCAAAACTAACCCCTATCTGGTATTGATAATATCTCTCCAACCCTGAACGATACGGGTGAGTACGTTCCTGGTGATATTTAACGACATACCCGCCTCCGCCTGGGCTATCGTGATATCGTGAATGTCTACGGAATCCGGGTCGGTAATCGCCATTTGACCAAGATTGCTTGAAATCTGCTGATAGGCGCTTACCTTGTCCAGGGCCTTGAGCATGGCATCTTCAAAGCCGCCTGAAGGAATCACCCCTTGGGCCCCTATCTTCTCCCCCAGGGAAGCGATGTTTCTGCCTATCACCTGAAAATCCTCAGACCGGTTCACCAGGTGTTTGGGATGGGTTATGGCAAGGGGCAGATTCGGCAGGCCGCCGGGTCCGGCAAGTTCGGGTTTAAAAATGGTCATCCTTCACCTCCTGTCTTAACGGGACCCGATTTCCATGGCCCGCTGAAACATAGCTTTGCTTCCTTCGATGATCGACGCGTTGGCTTCATAGGCCCTGGAAGCGGCGATCATATCCACCATTTCGGTAACAATGTCCACATTGGGCATTTCCACATATCCCTGCCTGGGGCCGGTCCGGATGGCGTCAGGATGGGTCGGATCGTAGACCAGCCTGTTCTTGGCGTCGTAATCCTTCCGGATCTCCGCGACCCGCACTCCCCCGCCTATGCCGTTGTCCATCCCTTGGGGCAGGAAGGGGGAGCGCCAGTAGGGGCTCTCCACCCTGGGTCTCACCACCACCCGGCTCCTCCTGAAGGGGCCGCCTTCGGCGGTACGGGTGGTGGAAGCGTTGGCGATATTGTCGGCTATCACGTCCGCCCGGACCCGTTCGGCGGACATTCCCGAAGACGCTATATTAATCGAAGTAAAAAGTCCCATGATGCCTCCTTATCAGCCTCTTAATACCATGTTTACCTGGCTGAATTCAAAGGCCGCGGCGTTTGCCAGAAGCATATACCGGAGCTGGTTTTTCAGGGCCAGATTGAATTCTTCTTCAGGGTTGACGTTGTTCCCGTTATTGTTCGCGGTGCTCACATAGTCCAGGACCCGCCGGATTTGGACATCCTGGTAATCCCTGGGCTTCCAGTTGGGGATATGTTTGGGATGGGTCAAATCGAGTTCCAGGGCGGGTTTTTGCTTTTCCGTATCCAGCGCCCGCTTGAGCTCGCTTTCGAAATTCACATCCGACCGCTTAAAGTTGGGAACCCCCGCGTTGGCCATATTATTGGCAATCACCGAGTCCCTGACGGAACCGGCGTCCATGGCCCGGTGGAGCAGGTCAATAGTCTTGGTAAAATTATTGTTTACAATCATACGTTCCTCCCAACTTCTATCATCGGCAATTCTTCAGAAAAAGTTAGCGGTGAGCATTAAAACACCCATCCCTTCTCTCCCCTCTTCACTCCCCACTCTTCTCTACTATCACAAAATATACCTCCCCAGATCCTGGTCCTTAACAAGGTCCGCCAGTTTTTGATTCACATAATCCACGGTGACAGACACTTTTGCCGGGGCAATATCGGGGGCCTCAAAAGAAAGCTCCTCCAGGAGGGCCTCCATGATGGTATGAAGCCTCCGGGCGCCTATGTTTTCGAGGCTGGCGTTGACTTCCGCCGCCAGAGCGGCGAGGCATTCCACCGCTTCGGGGCTAAATTCGATATCCACCTTTTCCGTGGCCATGAGCTCCACATACTGCTTGGTAAGGGCGTTCTTCGGCTCCGTGAGGATCCTGAGAAAATCGTCCTTCCCCAGGGAATCCAGTTCTACCCTTAAGGGGAAGCGCCCCTGGAGCTCGGGAATAAGATCCGAAGGTTTGGCGATATTAAAGGCCCCGGCGGCGATAAAAAGTATATGATCCGTATTCACCGGCCCCCACTTGGTATTCACCGTCGCCCCTTCCACGATGGGGAGTATGTCCCGCTGCACACCCTCCCGGGACACGTCGGGGCCCCCGCCCCTGTCCCCCTTGACCGCTATCTTGTCAATTTCGTCGATAAAGACGATGCCCGTCTCCTCCACCCTCTGCCGGGCTTCGTCGCTCACCCGGTCCCGGTCTATGAGCTTCTCCGATTCCTCGGCAATGAGGATCTCCCGGGCCCTCTTGATGGTGACCACTTTCTTTTTTTTGCCCCCCCCGAAAAAGCCCGCCATTCCCGAAAGGCTGGATTCCAGATCTTCCATGGCGCCTCCCATCATTTCGAAAGCGGGAAACTGGGGGGTCTGGTTTACCGTGATTTCCACGGTTCTGTCTTCAAGCTTTCCTTCCCTGAGCATGGTCCGGAATTTTTCCCTGGTAGCCGCCTTTTCGGGACCCCTGCCGTCAGGCGCTTCTTTGTCCGCCGGGGCCTCGCCTTTCGCCGGGTCGTCCCCGCCGCCTTCCCGGGCCTTCCCGTCGGTTGCGCGGCGGGAGTTTTCCGAAGAAATCCCTATCTGGATGGCGGTCCCCATAAAGGCCGGGCCTGTTCCGCCGGAATTGCCGGGACTAATCGAAAAGGAACCCATGGGCCTGACCACGGGAGCGGGACGGGCCTTTCCCGACTTGGTTTTTTTGTCCGTTCCCGGAAGGAGGAGATCCAAAATGGCTTCCTCCGCCCGGCGGTCGGCCTCGGCGGTGACCGATTCCTGCATTTCCTGCTTCACCATCTGAACCCCGGCGGCCGTGAGGTCCCGGATCATGGATTCCACGTCCCGGCCCACATAGCCGACTTCGGTATATTTGGTGGCTTCTACCTTGACGAAGGGAGAATTCGCCAGCCTGGCAAGCCGCCTGGCGATCTCGGTCTTTCCCACTCCCGTGGGCCCTATCATAAGGATATTCTTGGGGGTAATATCTTCCCTCATATCGGCGTCAATCCTGAGCCGGCGGATGCGGTTGCGGAGAGCCACCGCCACCGCCCGTTTGGCTTTTTTCTGGCCCACGATGTATTTATCCAACTCAGCCACAATCTCCCGGGGGGTAAGCCGATCAAGGGTCTTGCCGGCGCTGTTTTTTGCCGCGTTTTTTGCGTCCATCAGGAAATTCTCCTTATGATTCAAGTTCTTCCAGGGTTATCTGCCCGTTGGTATAGATGCAGATATCCCCCGCGATTTTCAAACTCCTTTCGGCAATCTCAACGGCCGAAAGATCCGAAGCGTCCAGATAAGCGAGGGCCGCGGCATAGGCGTAATTGCCCCCCGAGCCTATGGCCAGGGCGTTTTCCGCCGGCTCTATCACGTCGCCGGTGCCCGAGATAAGCAGGGTCTTGTGGATGTCCGCCACCAGCAGCAGGGCTTCAAGGCGCCGCAGAGTCCGGTCGGTGCGCCAGTCCCGGGCAAGCTCCACAGCCGCCCGCTTAAGATCCCCCGAATATTCCTTGAGCTTTGCCTCAAAACGGTCAAAGAGGGTAAAGGCGTCGGCGGTGGCGCCGGCAAAACCGCAGAGAACCTTTCCTTCCATCAGGCGCCTTACCTTTTTGGCGTTGTTCTTCATCACCGTTTCGCCCATGGTTACCTGTCCGTCGCCGGCCATGGCCACCTTGCCGTCACGCCTGACCGCCAGGACGGTGGTGGATCTAAACTTCACATCCTTCACTTTGCCTTCCTCCGGGATTGGCTCCCGCCGTGGGGATGGGCCTTTCCGTATACATTTTTTAGTCTTTCCGTATTTACGTGGGTATAGCGCTGGGTGGTCGAAATGCTGGCATGGCCTAAAAGTTCCTGGACCACCCTGACGTCGCAGCCCGAATTGACCAGATGGGTGGCAAAGCTGTGCCGCAGGGCGTGGGGGTTTATGTTCTTCCCCAGCCCCGACCTTGCGGCGTATTGGTTGATGATCCACCTCACCCCGGAAACCGAAATGGGCCTGCCCTGGCGGTTGACGAAAAGCCTGTCGGCGGGTCCTTCTTTGGAGTTCTTCACCCGGGCCTGCCGCATGGGCAGATAGGCGAGGATGGCTTCCCGGGCTTCGTCGGAAAAAAATACCTGCCTTTCCTTGTCCCCTTTCCCTATGATCCGGGCGCCGGAAAAATCTTTTTCTATCTTTTTAAGGGAAAGTTCCACAAGTTCCGAAATCCGGAGGCCCCCGGAATACATGGTGAGGATCAGGGCCTTGTCCCTTTCGGGCCAGAGAATACCCGCGCTATCGGGAAGCTCCGAAAATTCCGCCATTTCCTTTTCCAGGAGAAAGGCCGGCAGGGTTTTGGGGGTCTTGAGGTTCCTGAGCAGAGCGGAAGGATCGTCCTCCCGGTAACCAAAACGCATCATCCAGCGATAAAAGCCCCGTATCGAAGAGAGGGACCGGTTCACGCTTACCGAAGCTATG
>JAISRW010000173.1 GCA_031273405.1 Treponema sp. | reverse complement strand
ATAAACCCGCTGAACCAGCAACGCTAATTCGTTATAGGGTAAAGAAATAACACCGCCTGTCATGTTCTGAATATAGGTAAAATGCGCAATCCGGCACATCTCGTAAACAGCCGGAACGTTGGTTGAATATGGCGGAGATAGAACTGAGTGTGATAAACACCCAGGGGTTACCGGCGCGGGTAGGGACGATGGAAGAGATGCGGGGGAGGATGCGGATGTGGAACGAAGCACGGAACGGGAACGGGAGTAAAATCAACTGGCGGTTTACGACAGCGGATGCCCGGATAAAACTGAAGCGTCTTTACCCTCAGTTTGATTCTTGACTGCCTGCTAGGAGCCTGTTGCACTTGTAGGTTTTTATAGCTTTTTTCAAGGGAAAAAGCCATAAAAACCACGATAAATGGGCTCCTTACGCAGTTTGCAGAGTAAAAAATCGCCTTGCAGGCGCTTTTTGGAGGTTTTATGCGCGAAGCGAAACAAACTCCTAGCTACACATTTTTCCGGGTAATCCACACTTCGTAAGGCTCAAGTACCTTTTTCCCCAGCGCTCCCGCGTCGACTTCCTTCTTTTCAGGGGTAAAGTTCATCACGAAGACATGCTCAATCCCGCCGCCCATCCGGGCCTGGGCGGTAACGCCTTTGGGCAGGGGCTTTTCCAGCACCGGCTTTATTCCGCGTTCCGCCGCAACAGTGCGGTAAAAATCGCCCAGGAAATCCTGCCCTGTCCGGGCGGCGATAAAGTAGGCCCTGCCTGAGCCGTAGCGGTTCACCGTCAAGGCGGGCCGGCCCGCGTAAAAATCGGAGCCGTAGGTTCCTATAACTTCGGCGCTCTCGGCGTGGATGAGTTCGCAAAGATCGAAAGCCCTGTAGCTCTTTCCTTTCCATTCGATGGAATTGCGGTCTTCGGGATAGAGGGCGTCGATCTCCTCACACCAGATACCAAGGATCTTCCGCAAAGGGCCGGGAATACCGTCCCGGAATACCAGATCGGTTTCGTTTGTGTAACCTGTCGCGTAGGTGGCGGCGAAGGTTCCGCCCTGCTTCACAAAGGCGTCCACAGCTTCGGCAAATCCCGGCCGGAGGAGGTACAGCATAGGCGCGGCTACAAGATCGTAGCCCGCAAGGCCGCGGGTCTGTTCGGCGATACTCTGATCGATGATATCCACGGGAACCCCAAGCCGCCAGAAGGCCCCGTAGTGATCGATGACGGTCTGTTCATAGTTGGTATTGTCCTGGAGGAGGCCCTTCATGTCGTCAACGGCCCAGCGCACGTTCCAGTCGTAGACGATTGCCGCGGCCGAAGGTGTGCCGGTTCCGATGACATCGTCCATGGTTTTAAGCCGTTCCCCCACAGCGGCAACGTCGCGGAAGACCCTGGTGTTTGCATTGCCCGCGTGATCTACCACAGCCCCGTGGAATTTTTCGGAAGCCCCCCGGCCTTTGCGGAACTGGAAGTATTGCACCGTGTCGGCTCCGTGGGCCGCCGCCTGCATGGACTGGAGCATGTGTACATTGGGCCGGTGGAGTTTCGCTACAGGCCGCCAGTTGGTCGCCGACGGGGATGATTCCATCAGCATGAAGGGCTTCCCCTTGAGGCCCCTGGTGAGATCGTGCATGAAAGACGCCCTGATGCCTATTTCTATGTCCTTGTCCGTGGCCATCCACTGGGGGTAGTTGTCCCAGGAAACCACGTCGAGAACCTCGGCAAGCCTGAAGTAGTCAATCCCCGGATAGGTACCCATGAGGTTTGTGGTGCAGGGGACCTGGGGGGTAAACTTTTTTAAGGGTTTGATCTCATGGAGGTAGAAATCCACAAACTGTTCGGTGGTAAAGCGTTTCCAGTCCAGGTTGAGGCCGTGGGTGTTGGTTTCTCCTATGGGACTTGGGCTTTCGATTTGGGACCAGTCCGTGTAGGTATGGCTCCAGAAAGCCGTCCACCATGCCTCGTTCAGCGCGTCTAGGGTCTTGTAACGCTCCTTCAGCCAGGCGCGGAATTTTTCCTGGCAAAGAGGGCAGTGGCATTCGCCGCCGTATTCATTGGAAAGATGCCATACCCCCAGGGCAGGATGATCCCTGTACCGTTCGGCGAGGCGGGTGTTGACGGCGCTTACCTTTTCACGGTAGACCGGCGACGAGAGGCAGTGGTTGTGCCGCCCGCCGTGGAGGTTCCGCCGGCCCAGGGCGTTCACCCGCAAGACCTCGGGATATTTTTGGCTCATCCAAGCTGGCCGCGCTCCCGAGGGCGTGGCAAGCACGGCGATCATGCCGTTCTCGGCCATCAGGTTCATCACCTCATCGAGCCACTCAAAGCGATAGTCCCCTTCCGCCGGTTCCAGGGCGGCCCAGGCGAAGATCCCCACCGAGAGGGAATTTATCCCCGCCAGTTTGGCGAGGCGCATGTCCTCTTTCCAGACCTCATCCTTCCACTTTAGCCACTGATCCGGGTTGTAATCCCCTCCGTGCAGGAAATGGGGAAACCGCGCCACAATGGGCGGAAATTGCCTGGGCTGTTTCATAAAACCCCCTGTTATCTTATTGTAGTAGACCTTTCCCAAAACTACCGCGTTTTGGGAAAGATTCACTTATTACCTGTTACTTGCTCCTTCCTCCCTGTACCGCAGCACCGGCTGCCGGGCGGCCTTAACATCGTCGGGGCGGCCTATGACGGTGGTCGCCGGGGCGAGGTGAAGGCTGCCGGGGTTTTTTACCGCCTCGTCGTAGACGGCAAGGAAGGCCGCGGCCGCGGCGTCCAGGGTTTCTTTGGACTCGGTTTCCGTGGGCTCCACCATGAGGGCTTCGTGAACGAT
>JAISRW010000055.1 GCA_031273405.1 Treponema sp. | reverse complement strand
AACGTTATCGTTACCGAGGGGGGCAAAAACGTATTCCCCGAAGAGATCGAGAATGAATTCCAGCTTTTTGACGAAATAGACCAGATCCTGGTGCGGGGCTATATCGCGGATAAGAAATTGAAGACCGAGGCGATAGAAGCCCTAGTCTATCCCAATTTTGAGGTTCTAAAAGATCCCGCCGGCGCCGCCCTTTCCGGGGAAGAGATACGCGCCAGAATCGAAAAGATCGTTTCCGAGGTTAACCAGCGGCTTCTGCCGTATCAAAAAATTACACGCACCGTGATACTGGAAGAACCCATGGAAATGACGACGACCAAAAAAATCAAACGGGACAGCGTTTAATTTTAGCGAGGGCAAAGCCGTGGTCTACGTAAAGCGTCAGGAACTGGAAAAGCTTTGTACCGGTATTTTTGAAGCCCTGGGGATACCCCATGACGAAGCCCTGGACTCGGCAAAAATTCTAAGCGCCGCCGATGCCCGGGGCATTCAGAGCCATGGGGTGGCCCGGATTCTCCGTTATGTCAACGGCATTAAAGCGGGGCTCATCAAGGGCAATATCAAACCAACGGTACTCCGCGAAACCCCCGTTTCCCTGGTTCTGGACGGAGAGGGGGCTATGGGCCTTTCCCTGAGCAAAACTACCATGGAAAAAGTTATCGCCAAGGCAAAGGAGCACGGGATCGGCGTTGCCAGTATACGGAACTCCAACCATTTCGGCATTGCCGGCTACTATTCCGAAATGGCCGCCCGGGAGGACATGATAGGGGCGGCCATGACCAATACCGCCGCCCTGGGGGTGCCCACCTTTGCCAGGGAGGCCGCCTTTGGGACCAACCCGATAGCCTTTGCCGCGCCGGCCCTCGGCGGCAGGATGTTCAGCCTGGATATGGCCTCTACTACCGTAACCAGAGGCAAAATCGAAGTATACGAGAGGGAGAAAAAAGAGCTCCCCCCCGGCTGGGCTGTGGGAACCAACGGCCTTTCCACCTTCGATCCGGTCAGGCTCCTGGACGACATGCTTTACCAGCGGGGCGGCGGCCTTTTGCCCCTGGGCGGCGAGGGAGAAACCCAGGCCGGTTACAAGGGCTACGGCCTCGGGGTTCTGGTGGACATTATGACCGCCCTCTGCTCCGGCGGCGTCTTCGGCAGGGCGGTAAAAGACACGGAGAAAACCAGCGCCAGGGTCTGCCACTTCTTTATGGCCCTGCGGCTGGATCTGTTCAGGCCCCCCGAGGAATTCAAGCAGGATATGACCGCCATGCTGGATGACCTCAATTCCCTAAGCCCCGCCGAGGGGGCTGCCAGGGTCTATTACGCCGGTCAAAAAGAGCACGAGGCGGAGGCTGAATGTGAAACCAGGGGAGTTCCCCTCAGCGAAGGTGTCTGGGACACCCTCACAGCTACAGCCAAAGAGCTGGGAGCGTGATCCGCCGCCGTCTGCGAAGTTCGTAGTTCATTCAAATCTATCGAACCGAAGGTTCACGGTTCGACGTGGTTAAGCTGACTTTTCCCGATCAAAACGGCCCGAACGAGGTTTTCGGCGGCCAGGCTTAGGTCCCGGCGGCTGTCTTTGATCATAGCGTCCAGGCCGATTTGTCCGCAGGCAATGGAAACCGCGTAGTCAAAGGAAGAAAGCAGGGCGCCGGCGTCTCCGCCCAGGGCGCCTGAGAGCAGCGCGGCGGGAATTCCCGCGGCGCGGCTTTCCCTGGCCACTACGGAACAAAGCTTGCCCCCCGCGGTTTGGCCGTCGGTCATGCCTTCCCCGGTGATCACCAGATCCGCGTCCTTGAGATGGTTAAAAAAGCCCGCATAGCGCATGACCAGCAGGGCGCCGGATTCCATCGTAGCCCCCAGGCATATACGCAGGGCGGCCCCGACCCCGCCGGCGGCCCCATCTCCCGGCTGTTCCACGTCTTTTGCCAGCCCCGCCTTTATCCAGGCCTCCCCCAGTTTGGCGAGCCCCGCGTCCAGAACCTTGACCATTTCCGGGTCCGCGCCCTTTTGGGGGCCGAAGACAGCCGAAGCCCCTCTGGGGCCCAGGAGGGGGTTGGTCACATCGCAGGCCACTTTGACGGAGACCTCCCTGAGCCGCTTGTCCGCCCCCGACGCGTCAATGGAGGCGATTTTTGCCAGGGCCTCCCCCCCCTGGCCCACCGGGTTTCCTTCTTTGTCCAGGAGCCTGAAACCCAAGGCGCTGATCATCCCTATGCCGCCGTCGTTGGTGGCGCTTCCGCCTATGCCGATGATAAGCTCCTTCGCCCCGGTATCCAGGGCGGCGGCTATGAGTTCCCCCGTGCCATAGGTGGCGGCCTTGAGGGGGTTGAGCTCTTCCCGGCGGAGAAGTTCCAGGCCCGAGGCGCTGGCCATATCCAGCACCGCGACCCGGCCGTTTTCGATGAGCCCGAAGGCGGCATCGGTCTTTTTCCCCAGAGGCCCGGTAACCGTAACATTGACAAAACGGCCCCCCGCGGCTTCGGTTACCGCCCGGGCCGTTCCCTCTCCGCCGTCGGCCAGGGGCACTTTATGGATTACGGCGCTTTTGTCGGCCCTCAAGACGCCTTCTTCAATCGCCGCGCAGACCTCCGGGGCGCTCATGTTCCCTTTAAACGAGTCGGGGGCGACAATAATATTCATGTACAGTACCTCTCTAATTTAAATTAAAAACTTCCGATTATATTTTAAGGATTATATTCTAAATATGAAAGGAATAATTTTCAAGTATTTGTTTCCGGTCATGGTTTTTTCTTTCTCCCTCCAGGCCCGTGCCCAGGAAACTCCCGGTTCGGTCTTTCGCTTCAGGGCGGGAGAGGCCGTCCCTTATTCCATCGTCGAGCGCTCCGACTGGTCCCGCTATGATAACGGGAAGTACACAGGCCATGTTTACCGGGAAGTGAGGGCCTCCATCGTCCCGGTCGAGATCGGCGGGAGCTCCCTCTACCGGGGGAATTTCTTTGTTTTTGAGGAAACCCTCCGGAATCGCCGCCAAAGCGCCCAGGCGGTGGACGAAATAATCCCCGCGGCCTTTCAGATAGACGGCGACGGGACCACCCAAATCGAAGACGACAGGGGCTTCCCCTCTTTCCGGGGCTTTCCCGCCTTTCCCGGCGGGGAGCTTGAACCGGGGGATACATGGACGGCCCCGGGCAGCCGGGCCCTGGACCCCCTCAACCGGGGCAGTTTTACGGTGGTTCCCTTTGCCGCCGCATACGAATACAAGGGGACCGAATGGTACAAAGGCCAGGCGGTATACAGAATAGCCGCGACGTATGCCTCCCGCTACCGGGGGGAGTTCACCCTCCAGGGGAACCATTCCATCGACATCCTGATACGGCAGTCCGACGGGATCCTCCTCCTGATGCGGGATAACCTGGACGAAACCTATGCCTGGCCCGGCGGCTCCACCTTGCGCTTCCGGGGCTTTACCCTCACCTTCGGCCAGGGCATCATCCCCATGAACCAGGATGATGTGGCGGCTTCCCTGGAAGAAACCATAGCGGGGGACGATAGTAAGGACGAGCATATCGACATCGCCGCCGTCCCCGAAGGGGTCCGCCTCAGGGTACGGGAAATCCGCTTCGTCCCCGATACGGCCTCCTTCCTGCCGGAAGAACGGGGCCGGCTGGATGCGCTAGCACGGGCCCTCAAGAAGGTCCCGGATCGCACCATCCTGGTAGAAGGCCACACCGCCGCCATGGGCCTTCCGGAAGGCGAGATGGAACTGTCGGTAGAACGGGCCAGGAAGATGATAGAAGAACTCGTCAACCGGGGCATAGCCGCCGGCCGCTTTATCTACAAAGGCTGGGGCGGCCTCAAGCCCCTGGGGGACAACTCCACCGAAGAAGGCCGCCGCCTGAACCGCCGGGTGGAAATCACCATATTGGAGTAGGCCATACACAGACAGGAAAAGGGAGCGTGGGGCGTGAAGGGTGGAGATATTTCACCGGGACTAAGGGAAGAGGGGGCACGAAGGCTTTACTAAGGGGAGTCTTCCTGCTTCGATTTGACTTGCCGGTTTAAATTCTTCTTCCCTTCGTTGTCTTGGCGGATAAAATTCCTCCCTCTTCCCTTTTACCTTCCCTATTTTTTTCACCTTTGCCCTCCCCTGTAGGGAATAGAAAATACCTCAAACCCGGCAATAGTTGGTGTCCTGGCGGCAACTTGATACATGAGAGGGCTGTCCTGAAAAACACTTGAACTTAATACCTGATTTAAATTTCTCAGGGTATTCATAAATGACTTATGCGCTATACTAGCAAAATTATCTTCATCCCTTGCCCTTAACACATAGCGGGCGGCTATTTCAAGAATAGCATTATAGTTGTTTTGTGTTGGGCTTGTATAAAAATTAGTCAGCGTTCCTTTAATCACCGCCAGCGCGTCCGCGCTGCCAAGTCTTTGCCATTCGGCATAAACATAGGACGGAATTAACGCGGCTTGTGCGCGGACGGACTGTATGCCTGTTTCATCAAAATCCGTCCGGGCTTTCCGCATTTCAGCCAGCAGTGCATCCAGCGAAGCGGCGGCAAGCTGCTTGGTTTCATTATTCGTATAAGCTCCACCATAATTTAATGTGTAATATTTTGTTTTTGGATCATATGACA
>JAISRW010000035.1 GCA_031273405.1 Treponema sp. | reverse complement strand
GCTTCGGAGGTCAAGGGGATACTGCATCTCCATTACGACATTTATGCGGCGGAAATTCTGGACGGCGCCTACAAGCGGCTCAAGACATCGGATAACCTTTCCCGCTACCGGCCGCGGATTCAGAAAAAAGTGGGAGCCCTTTTGGGGAACGAGGCGTGGCTTTCCGAAAGCGCCCGCAAGTATTCCCGGCTCGGCACGCTGACGGTGGACGAAAGCCGGCAGCGGCTTGTTACCATGCTGGAAGAAATCCGGGATACCCTGCGGGCGGTGGATCCCCTGCTGGACGACATCGACCGCCGGAACATGCTCTACGCCCGTTCCAGCATAGAGCGGGTCAAGGCTTTGCTGGAACCGGACTCGACCCTGGCGGGAAAACTCGGCTCCCTGGTCCGGGAACTGTACGCGGACAAGTCCGGGCGCATCTGCCGCCGACTCACCCACCGGCTTCACGGGGTCAGAACCCTTGCCCCCGAATCGCTCTACCGGCGTTACAAGCGTGAAACCGTAAAGCCCAGGCGGGGCACGCTGGCGGCCATGGATAAGGCGGCCGGACAAAAAGCTGAAGAAGACCTCCGCCGCCGCCTGCAGCAGCAATTGAGCCCCGCCAAGATCGCCCTCTGGCTGGATGATCTGGGAGGAACGGATCGGCTCCTGTCCTCAAAAGAGCTCCTGGGAGACGAACACTCCTTTGAGCGTTTTATCTACAGCGTTCTCTACGCCGATTCCCGCCCCCGGAGTTTTGATTATACCATCGAAGAAAAGGACGGACGCAGGCAGCTCGAAACCGAGGAATACTCCGCGCCGGATCTGGCGCTGCGGAGAAAGCGGTGAAGTAAAGGGAAGAATATTAACCACGGACGACACTGACCTCACGGACAAGATGCGGACAAGAAGGGCGAGGTTCCGGCTATAAATCCCGCGAGACTACATAGCTAGGAGCCTGCGGGACTTGTAGGTTTTTATGGTTTTTTTTGCAAAAAAAGCCATAAAAACCACAATGAATGGGCTCCTTACGCATTTTGTAAGGCGATTTTTGAAGGTTTTATGCGCGAAGCGCAACAAACTGCTAGAGAGACGCTATATATTGGGTGTTTAAAAAACACCACAAATTGATTTTGCTATAATTTATAGAAGCTTTTCTCAAGACTAACCGAGTTTTGGGAAAGCCTCTATACGCTGCATATAGTGCCTATTGTATCGCAATAGCGCTAAATACGAAACCCCGTAAACGGTTACAAATCCTTCCGTGTCTTGTCCGGCGTGGTCCACCGGGGCGCATTACTCCGCCGAGGTGATAGTCCCGCCGCCGACTACAATATCGCCGTCGTAGAGCACCGCCGCCTGTCCGGGGGTTACCGCCCTCTGGCCCTCGTCGAATACGATGCGGAGTTCGTCAGGGCCGATCTGTACCGCGGCGGCCGGATTTTCCCGCTGGAGGTAGCGGGTCTTTACCGTAACCCGCAGGGGCTTGTCCAGGCTCCGGCAGGCTATGAGGTTGATCCTGTTTGCGGTGAGGGTCCTGGTGTAGAGAGAACTTTCGGGCCCCAGGGTGACGGTATTATCCGCCATATTCTTGGCCGCTACATAGACAGCCTCGTTTACCGCCACCCCCAGGCCCCGGCGCTGGCCAAGGGTATAGCGGACTACGCCCCGGTGCCGTCCCAGGATCCTGCCCTCAGGATCGACGATGTTTCCTTCGGGATATTTCCTACCCCGGTACTTTTCCATAAAGGCCCCGTAATCCCCGGCGGGCACAAAGCATATATCCTGGCTGTCCCGTTTCTTCGCATTGATAAATCCCAGGTCCGCCGCGATTTCCCTTACCCGGACTTTGGTCAGATCCCCCAGGGGAAAACGGGTGGAAGCGAGCTGTTCCTGGCTGAGGCAGTAGAGCACATAGCTCTGGTCTTTTTTTGTATCCGCCGATTTTTTCAATAAAAAACGGCCGCTTCCGCGCTCTTTTTCTATCCTGGCGTAATGGCCCGTAACGAGGAGATCGAAATCAAGCTGCCGGGCCCGGAAGAGGAGGCGGTCGAATTTGACGTACCGGTTGCAGTCGATACAGGGATTGGGGGTAGCCCCGGCTTCGTAGGTTTCGACGAAGCGGCAAATTACCTGGCGGCAGAAAACTTCGGTAAAGTTAAGCACATAGTGGGGAATGCCGAGTTTGTACGCCGCATCCCTGGCGTCGTTCACATCGGCCAGGGAACAGCAGCCTCTGGGGGGTGCCCGGAAACCCGTCCCGCCGCCGGGGGTGTCTTCGGCGTCGTAGAGTTTGAGGGTAACTCCTATGCAGTCGAAGCCCTGCCCGGCCATGAGGGCTGCGGCGACGGAACTATCCACGCCCCCGGACATGGCGATAAGCGCTTTTTCGCCCATGCTAACAATTTGCTGCCATGAAAGCGGCGATCTCAGCCTCGCAGGAACGCATGGCCAGGATGGTCTTTTCGATGAGCTTATCCAGATCCCAGCCTAAGAGGGCGGCGCCTTTTTCGATCACTTCCCGGGAACAACCGGCGGCGAAGTTCAGGGCCTTGTACTTTTTTTTGACCGATTTGACTTCCATGTCCATGACGCTTTTAGACGGCCTGATAATCGCCGCCGCCCAGATAAGGCCCGAAAGCTCGTCGGCCGCAAAGAGAACCTTTTCCATCTCATGCTCGGGTTGAGCGTCCACCGCGGTCAGCCCGTAACCATGGCTGCATACGGCATGGATCAACACCTCGTCGGCACCGGCGGAACGGAGCAGTTCCGGGGCTTTCATGCAGTGCTGTTCGGGGTACTGCTCAAAGTCGATATCGTGGAGAAGGCCGGCGAGGCCCCAGAATTCAAGCTCCTCACCGTAGCCTAGTTCCTGGGCATACCACTTCATGATCCCCTCCACGGTCAGGGCATGCTGAAGGTGGAAAGGATTCTTATTATACCGTTTTAAAAGCTCCCAGCCCTGGTCTCGTGTCAGGGCGGATTGCAGTGCGCTCATGGAAACAGTCTAGCGCATTCGGCGAGTGCCGGCAACCGGGTCATCCCGCCGTTAATAATTCTGGGCGCGGATCTGGAAGTAGGCCTTGGGGTGCTTGCAGACCGGACAGATCTCGGGGGCCTTTTTCCCGATTACGATGTGGCCGCAGTTGGAGCACTGCCAGACCTGGTCCCCATCCCGGGAGAATACGAGGCTTCCGTCAATATTGGCCAGAAGTTTGCGGTAACGCTCTTCGTGCTCCTTTTCGATCTTTGCCACTTCCTCAAAGAGGGC
The DNA here is from genome assembly GCA_031273405.1 of Treponema sp. Next base: position 1,003 of record JAISRW010000035.1, on the reverse strand, counting down.
GGCGATGGCGCTAAAGCCTTCTTCCCTGGCGGTCTTGGCGAAGCCGGCGTACATGTCGGTCCACTCGTAGTTCTCGCCGTTGGCGGCGTCTTTCAGGTTCTCCGTGGTAGCCGGCACATCGCCGCCGTGAAGGATCTTAAACCAAATTTTGGCGTGTTCCTTTTCGTTCAGGGCAGTCTCCCGGAACAGGGCGCCGATCTGGACATAGCCTTCTTTTTCGGCCTTGGAAGCGTAGTAGAGGTACTTGGTGTGAGCCTGGGACTCTCCGGCGAAAGCCGTCTTGAGATTCTCTTCTGTCTTCGATCCTTTTAATTCTGCCATGACAATCTCCTTCCTTAGTGGTTATTTGTTCTAAATCATAACCCCGGAGCAGGAACAAAGCAAGCGGCCGGGAGGGAATAAATTCAACCACATCGGACCGCGAACCGCGAACCGCGAACCTTTGGTTCGATGGTTCGATGGTTCGATGGTTCGATGGTTCGACCGCACTGACCACACGGACAGGAGGAAATAGGAGAAACCAATCTTGACCCGCAATCCAGGATGTGATTATATATCTTCATGCGTAGTTGCGGGTCAGCCCTAGGGCGGGGGTGGTTGATTTTGAAAAACCGGTGGATCTGCCTCCTGGCGGCGATACTCTTCTTTTCTTGCGCCGCAAGCCCCAGGCAGCCTGAATCCCTCGACGAAATGGGAGAATTTGCCTTCCTGCCGCCGGGGGGCGCTCTTTACCTCTGGGCGGATGTGGAAAAAAGCCGGCCCCTTCTGGAGGCCCTCTCTTTTGCGGGGTTGAGGGTCAAAGACGCAGCCCAGATCCTGGATCGAACCGATACCGCGGCGCTGGCTTTCTTCGGCGCTTCTCCCCGGTTCTTTTTTGCCGGCCGGGGCAATTACCCGAATCTGAGGGCCGGCATGTCTATGACCTTTAGCAAGGACTGGACCAGGGTTAAGTCGCCGGCAGGGGGCCGCTACTGGCATTCTCCGGCTTACGGCCTGGGTCTGG
>JAISRW010000016.1 GCA_031273405.1 Treponema sp. | reverse complement strand
CTGCCTCTGGCCGGAAGAAATATTGGCGGCCCCTTCAGAAAGAACCGTCTTGTAGCCGTCCTTCATGGAGGAGATAAATTCGTGGGCATGGACCGCTTTGGCGGCGGCCGCTACTTCCTCCTCCGAAAGGGGAAGGCCGAGGCGTATGTTTTCGGAGACGGTGCCGGAAAAAAGAAACACATCCTGAAGTACCGGGAGGCACGAACGGCGCAGTTCGCTGAGGGGAATGTCTTTAACCGGAATTCCGTCGAGGGTGATCTCCCCTGAATCAATATCCCAGAGCCGGGTCAAAACGTTGGTGATGGTTGTTTTCCCCGCGCCGGTATAGCCCACGATGGCGGCCGTTTCTCCGGCCTTCACCGTAAAGCTTAGACCCCTGAGGATCTCCTCTCCCGCTTTGTAGGAAAAGCGCACGTCTTTAAATTCGACGTTCCCTTTTACCTTCCCTTCGATTCCGGTTTTCCCGGGGTCGGGGATTTCCTCACCGGTGTCCAGCAGGGCGAAAACCCGTTCGCCCCCGGCCATGGCCGACTGGAGGAGGGTGTACTTTTCGGCTATATCCTGTAAAGGGGAAAAGAACATCCCCGTCAGGCCGATAAAGGCGATGAGGACGCCCAGGGAAAGGGAGAGATCCAGAACCATGGCGCTCCCCACCACGATGATGACCGCGGTGGTGAGGGTGGAGAACCATTCCACCAGAGGCCGGAAGAGGGCGAATACATACATCTCCCCCAGGTTGGCCTTGAGGAGTTCCCTGTTCCGCTCCCTGAATTCCCCGCCGCTCTTTTTCTCCCCCAAAAAAAGCTGCACCACCTGAATCCCCATGAGCCGCTCGGAAAGATAGGAATTGACCCGGGAGGACGCCGTCCTCTGGCGGCGGAATGCGTCTCTGGCCTTGACGCGGCTTACGGCAGTGACCGCTAAAACCGGCGGCAGCGTTAACAGCGCCGCCGCCGCAAGCCCGGGCGAAAGCGCAAAGAGCGTGATCAGCACCCCTATCATCACCGAAATATCTTTCAGAAAGGCGGCCAGGACCGAGGTAAAGAATTCGTTGATGGTTTCCACATCCCCGGTCAGCCGGGTTACCAGCCTCCCCACCGGATGCCGGGAAAGAAAAGCCGTGGACTGGGAAGCGGTCTTCCTGAACAGTTCCAGCCGTATGTCCTTCATGATCCGCTGGCCTATGAGGGAAATGATCCAGGTCTGAATAAAGGTCAGGAAAAAAACGAGAACCAGAACAAAGAGAAGAAACAGAAATCCCCGGAAGATAAACGCAATATCGGCGCTCCTGGCAATCCGTATTTCCTTGAGGGGAAGGGAATAAAGATCCCTTTTAAGCGCCGCCGCCGTATTAAAGCCGGTGATAAAAACATCCCCCCGGCGTTTAACCAGGGCCTCCTCCTCCCCTCCCGGCGTATAGCGGAAGGCGTACCAGTCCTCGTCAAGCAATATCCCCTTTTCCTTTAGTTCTTCCTCCACCTCCGCCGGAATCGAGGCCTTGGTATCCAGGGGAATAAAGAGCCGCTCCCCCGCCCGGATAGCCCGCGGAGAGGCGACTAACCTTTCCAGGGCTTCCAGGCTTTCCCCGCCAAGATCCTCCCGGCCCGAAGGCTCCCTAAAACAGAGGAACCGAACCACGATATGGCCGTCCATGAGCCGCTGCTGGAGGAGGGGCACAAAAAGCTCCCCCAGGGTCGAAACGGCCAGAGCCGCCAGGGCCGCCAGCGCCAGGGGGCGGTAGGGTTTCAGGTAGGCAAGAATGCGCCGGACCGTCTTTCCGTTGTAACCCTTGACAACCTCTTCGGTCTCAAAGAAATCAGCCACCGGAGCCCTCCCCCGCCGAAGGGTCTCCCAGCTTCTGGAGGGCGGCGGTCCGGGCGTAAAGCCCTCCCTTCAGCAGCAGTTCCCGGGGCGTTCCTTCTTCGCTGATCCTGCCCTTTTCCAAAACCACGATCCTGTCCGCGCGGCTCAGGGCCGAAACCCGGTGGGAGATGACGATCATGGTCAGGGGGACGCCCCGGAGCTTCCTCTGCCGCCGCTCTTCCCGGAGTCCCGCCAAAATCCGTTTTTCGGTTTCCCCGTCCACCGCCGAGAGGGAATCGTCCAGGATGAGGATTTCCCTGCCCGAGGCGGCGGAACGGGCGACGGCCGTCCGCTGCTTCTGGCCCCCCGAAAGGGTAAGGCCCCGCTCGCCGATGAGGGTGTCAAGGCCCAGGGGGAAGCTTTCCAGGTCCCGGTCCAGCGCCGAAAGCCGAACCGCTTTGTCCAGGGTTTCCCCCTCCGCCCCGGCGGCCCCGGCGCCGTACAGGACGTTGTTTCTGATGGAATCGGAAAACAGGAAACTGTCCTGGGGGGTCAGGGCGAAAACCTTCCTCAGTTCCCGCAGATCCCACAGGGCCGCTTCGATTCCCTTGACAAAGACCGTTCCGGGAGGGGGATCTATCATCCTGGTCATGGCTTTTATGAGGGTGGACTTCCCGGAACCGGTGGGGCCCAGGATGCCGACCAGGGTTCCCCGCTTTATCGAGAGGTTTATGTCTTCCAGCGCCTCTCTCCCTTCGGGATAGGCAAAGCTCAGGTTCCTGATTCCGACGAGTTCTTCCGCCCCTTCGTCAGGGCGGGAGGCCTTGAGCGGCGAACGGATCCCCGGCCGGGTGTTCATCACCTCGTTCACCCTGCCCAGGGCGGCGGCCCCCCGCTGGATCATGTTTACCACAAAGCCCGCGCCCATGATGGGCCAGATCAGCATCTGAAGATACCGGAACAGGGCCACCAGATCTCCGGGGCTCATAAGCCCCTCGGCCACCCGGATGCCGCCGGCCAAAAGGACCATGATCACTGTAAGGCCCGAGAGGAATGAAATAAAGGGAAAGAAAAAACCGAAGAGCTTAACCAGTTCCATGTTGGCGTCCCGGTAATCGTCATTGGCGCCGTCGAATTTTTTTATAAACCACCATTCCTTGACAAAGGATTTTAACACCCTGACGCCGGCAAAGGTTTCCTGAACCACGTTGCTGAGGCCCGAATACGTTTCCTGGGCCCGGCGGAAACGCTTCCCCACGGCGCCGCCAAAGAGGAGGATGAGGACGGTTATGAGCGGAAGGGGCAGCACCGCGAAAGCCGCGGTTTTAAAGTCCTGGACAAAGATGATGATAAGAATCGCCGCGGCCATGACGGTGCCGTCCACCAGGGCGACCAGGCCCATGCCTATGGATTCCCTCACCGCGTTGATGTCGCTGGAGGACCGGGACATGAGATCGCCAATTTTGTTCTTCTGGTAAAAATCGTAGGAAAGGGAAAGGAGGTGATCAAAAAGCTTTTCCCGCATTTCCGTCTCGATGCGCCGGGCCGAACCGTTAATAAAAAAACGCCACAGGAAACGGCCCAGGGAAATAAACGCCATGAGGGCGGCCATTGCCGCCGCGGGGACGATGACATCCTCCAACTCGAAAGCGCCGGAGGAGATAATGTCCACCGCCCGGCGCATAAACTGGGGGATGACAACCTGGGCGGCGTCAACGGCGACCAGAAACAGGAAGCCCAGCGCATAGCGGAAACGGTACCGGGCAAGGTAGGGCAGCAGGGTTTTGAATTCCCCCAGGTTGGTTTTAGTCATCCTGATTTTTTAAGACCGCTCGTAATGCTTCTTTGAGTCTGTTTCCAGTTTTTCCGACCAAATATCCAGCTTTTTTTTGACCGTCTCGACACCGTCTTTTTCTCCCATGAGAAGGTGAATCCGCCTGAGGGCGGCTAAAAAATTGATGCCCATTTTAAAATCGTCAACGCGGTTTGTCGAAAGCTCGTATTTTTCCCGGTAACGGTCCGCCGCCTGCATTAAAAGCTTTTTAACCATCCTCAGGTGCCGCATGGTGGGTTCGTAATCCGGGGACCGGGGATCCGTATTGGCTACCGCGTTTTTAAGGTCAATGAGATTTTTTGCCGCCGCCGTATAGCGGCCTTCAAGTTCAACAAAGGACCATCTCCACTTGGTATTATCCCCGTAGGCGTTTTCCAGGAGCTGTATCGCCAGGCCCAGCCGGCGGACCAGGAGGTAGCGCCGCCGGGGGCCTACGGAACCAATCGCGGCAAGTTTTTCCTCGTAATCCGAAAAGGGAGCGTCCAGGTGGCGGCTTACCACTTCCTCAAGATAGATAACCGCCTTATAAAGGGATTTTCTCCCTTCGTTGAGGGCTTCTTCGTTCTTGAGCTTCAGCATGGCCTGGGAAACCCCCGAAAGGATAATATAATAAGAGGTCAGGCTGATCATCCCGTCGGCCAGGGCAAGCTTCTTGACCGCCGCTCCCGGGTCGTCTTTGTTAAGAAGCGCCAATACGGTTTGTTCCTTTTTGAGGTACGACTCAATGGCGGTCTTAAAGGGTTTTATTTTGTCAAAATATTGATGCCGATCTTCAGAAAAGATCTTCGCCATGGCTAACTCCGTCCGTACTTTTCCAGCAATTCATCCGCGTGGGCAAGGGCCGCGGCGCCGGCGTCCCCCGCCAGCATCCTGGCAATCTCCCGCCGCCGTTCCTCCCTTTCCAGCCTGACAAGTCCCGTGACGGTTCTATCGCCGGCCCCTCCGGGAATCACTTTTTTTTCTACTTTAAAGTGATTATCCGCCCGAACGGCAATACTTGCAAGATGGGTAACGCAGAAGATCTGCTTCTTCCCGCCTATCCGGGACAGGTATTCCCCCACCGCCAGGGCCACCTCTCCCCCTATGCCGGTATCGATCTCGTCAAAAACCAGGGTGTCCGCCGAAAGATCCTTTCCCGCCGCGGCGCCGCCGGAAAGGATGGTCTTGACGGCCAGCATCACCCTCGAAAGCTCCCCTCCCGAGGCAATCCTGGCGAGCTCCTTCAGGGGTTCTCCGGCATTGGCGGAAATCATGAATTCCACATCGTCGGCGCCCCAGGGGCCGCAGAGGAGGGAGGCTTTTTCTCCCCCTTCCCGCCCGGCCCCTTTGGAAAGAACCGCCGCGGAAAAGGCCGCCCGGGGCATGCCCAGGCGGGAGAGAATCCCGGTAATTTCCCGGCCCAGGCGTTTTGCCCCTTCGGCGCGGGCGGCGCTCAGAGCGGCCGCCCGTGAGGAGAGATCCCGTTCCAGGCGGCCGATTTCGGCCTTAAGCCTGTCCCGGTTTTCCCCGGCCCCGCTCAAGGCTTCGATTTCCGCCAGGGCTTCTTCCTTCCAGGCCAAAATCCCCCATTCGTCGCCGGTTTGCCCCGGCAGGGAAGGGTTCCCGGAAGAAGCGCCCGGGGAGGGGTATTTTTTTTTCAGCTTGTAAAGGAGGGCCAGCCGTTCTTCCACCGTTTCCAGGCGCTGGGGATCGTAGGTGAGATTTTCTTCGTAATTCCTGAATTCCCCGGCCAAATCCTCGGCCTCATAATAGAGATCCTCCATGCGCTTCAAGAGCGGCGCAAGCCCCTCGTCGATGGCGGCGGCGCTTTCCATAGCCGCCCTGGCCCTCCGGGCGAGGCCCAAGAGGGAAGTCTCCCCGGCGAAAAGAGCGGAAGAGGCGGTGTTAACCTGGGCCGCCAGCCGTTCAAAGTCCGAAAGCCGCTGGGCTTCGGCTTCAAGCTCCCGAATCTCCCCGCTTTTGGGCGCCGCCTTTTCTATCTCTTCCACGCCGTAGTTCAGGATCTCAAGCCGGGTATCCCGGTCCCGTTCGGAACCCAGGGAAGCTTCCAGGGCCTTTCTTTTTTCAGCCAGTTCCAGGAAAACCCTGTTGAATTCCGCCGCCGGGTCTTCCAGGCCGGCAAAACGATCCAGGTACTTCCGGTGGGTTTCCTTCCTCAAAAGCGATTCGTGGGCGTGCTGCCCGTGAAGATCAAAGAGGAACCCCATAAATTCGGCCAGTTCGCCCCGGGTGACCGGAACGTTCTGAATATAGATCGAACCCCTCCCGGAGGCTTTCACGCTCCGGCGGACGATGATCCTGCCCTCGTCGGTTTCGATGTCCCTGGCCTTAAGCCAGTCCAGGGCGTCCGCGCTCCCCGGGGCGGCAAAAACCACCGCCGAAACCTGGGCTTCGTCGCAGCCGGAACGGATCACCTCCGCGTCGGCCCTGGCGCCCAGCAGGAAGCTTATGCTCCCCACGATGATGGATTTCCCCGCCCCGGTTTCCCCGGTGAGGACGCTGAAACCCCGGTCAAACGAAAGGGAAAGCGAATCGATCAGCGCGAAGTTACGAACGCTCAATTCTTCAAGCATGGCATCCTCCCGAAGAAGCCCCGGCGTCCCCCGGAACACCCAGCCAGGACAATTTGGTCCTCAAGGCATGGTAAAAACTTTTCCGGCCCGAGGCAATCAACAGGGCCGGGTGAGGGGCCTTGGCAATCAGTATGGTATCCCCCGGCTCCAGGGGCTCGGTCACCTGGCCGTCCGCGGTAAGCAGCACCCCGCTCCGCTGCTCCGCGTCGACCTCCACCGTGAGCGTTTCCCCCGACGGCAGCACCATGGGCCGGTGGGACAGGGTAAAGGGGCAGATAGGATTAACGATCAGGGCTTCCAGTTCCGGATCCAGGATGGGCCCTCCCGCGGCGACCGAATAAGCGGTGGACCCCGTGGGGGTGGCCGCGATGAGGCCGTCGGAACGGTATTCCCCCAGGGACATATCCCCCGAACTGACCCGGAGCCTGATGAGCTTGGCGATTCCGGAGGCCGAAATAACAATGTCGTTGAGGCATATCCCCCTGACCACTTCCCTGCCCCCCCGCATAACCGCCGCGGCAAGCATGAGCCTCCGGGAAAGACCCGCGGTCCCCTGGAGCCAGCGTTCAAAAACTTCAAGCCATTCCCCGGCGTGAATCGCGGCGATAAAGCCCAGGGTCCCCAGGTTGACCGGAAAAACCGGCACCCCCAGGGGCGCCATAGCCCTGGCCGCGTAGAGCACGGTTCCGTCGCCTCCCAGGCTGAAGGCTATCCGGTATCCCGCCTGGGCGGTAAAATCGGGCTTCCGGTCAAAGCAAAAGGTATCCCAGGGGATGTTCCGGCGGTCCAATTCGGCCTGAACCGCTTCCGCCAGGGTCCGGGCGCAGTCTTTTTTGGGGTTGATAAACAGTACTGCCCCCTCAGGGCGCGGAACATTCAAACCGCTCACGCTCAAGCTCCCTAAGGCAGGGTGAGAATAAGCTTGGAGACCCGTTCGATTTCCTGAACCCCCAGCCGGGGATACAGCGGAAACAGAACGGTCCTGAGGGAAAGGGAATACGCCTCGGGGCAATCTTCCTGAGCGGCCATGCCCAGCCCCACGGGGGTATGCTCGAAGGCGCTTTCCACCGCAATATCTTTGCGCCTGGCATAGGCTTTGACGTCCTTCATGCCGGTTTCCAGGATCAGGGGAAAGGAAAAATTATTGTATTCCACGCTCCGGGGGGCTTCCTCCCCCTCGTTCCGGGCGGCTTTGTCCGAAACATCATGCTGAATAAACCGCTGATGCCTGGTCCTCAGGGCCGACTGGTTATAGACCCGGGCGATCTCGGCGCGTTTGGCCAGGTTTTTGGCCGATTCCCGGAACTGGACCACCGCCATGGCCGCGTTCATATCCGGAAGGCCGTACTCAGGCGGCAGATCCCCCAGGCCCCGCAGGACCGCCCCGTCCCGGCGGTTGGACGCGTACAGCAGGGCGCCCCCCCCCGAGGTCAGCATGTCCCGCTCTTCCAGGCCCAGAATCGTAAACACCCCGGAACTCCCCGCATAGGAGGCGGGAGGCGCCGCCCCGGCGGGGGGGCCGCTTCCGTCGGCGGCCTTTTCCTCCCCGTACACCGTTCCGTAGCTCTGGGAACAATCCTCAATCACCGGGATGCCCAGCCCCGCCACCGCCGCCCCGTCGGGGAAGTACCCCAGGGTATGATGCAGGATAACGGCCCGGACCTCCAGTTCCCCGCTCTTGGCCCGGACGGCGGCCTCGATAGTCTCCCGGCCCATATACGCAGCGGAAGGAAGGACGTCGCAGTATAGGGGTTTGAGCCTGAGATCTTCCAGCACCCGGACGTAGTACAGGGGAGACAGGGCCGACAAGGCAACCCCCTGGCCGTCCCGCAAATCGAGGGACTTCAAGGCCATATACAGGGCTATGGCCGGGCTCCGCAGGGCGGCGCAATAATCGAAGGAGAGCTTTTCCCGGGCGCTATGGATCAGGAGCTTCGACTGCTCGCCGGGACCGATTTTATCCTCCACCAGCGCGGTAAGCACGGCGTCCATCTCTTTACGCCTGATGGTCGGGGAGTAAACTTCAATTTTCATGTAATACCTCAAGCCCCCGGCGCCGCCGGATGATTTGTTTCAGGCGGCAGTTTATCTCCGCAGTTCGACGATCTTTTGGAGTTCTTTGGGATTAAAGAGGTCCCGGATAGCCAGAATGACCAGGTAGCCTGTTTCCTGCCGCACCACGCCCTGAATGTACTCCGCCCCGATGCCGCTTACCATCTGCGGGGGCGGCTGAATCTCTTCTTTCTCGATGGTGACCACCCGGGAAACCCGGTCGATGATGACCCCCAGCTTCATGCCGTCGATATCCAGGATAATAAACCCGGATAAAAGCTCGTCCTCTTCAGAAGCCGCGGCTTTTTTAAGGTGGAACCGCTTATGCAGATTGATTATCGGAATAATTTCGCTGCGGAGGTTAAAAATTCCTTCTACATAGGCCGGAGCGTTCGGGATGACCCGTATGGCCTGCACCCGGACAATCTCCTTAACATCCATGATATTGATACCGTACAATTCTTCACCCAATTGAAAGGTTACCAGCTGCTGACTTTTCTCGACCATAGAACTCCCCCGGAATCTTCTGTAAGGACCAATCCCCTGTCTTTACTCTACTACCAAAGGGAGGTTAATTCAAGCCGTCCGGCGCGATTTCGGCCGAATCCCGGCAGGAAGGAGGAAATTTAAGCATAACCACGGACCGCACTGACCCCACAGACAGGTCCGCGGACTAATTTATAGATAATTTTTTTACGTCCGTGTTGGCGGACCATCGAACCATCGAACCATCGAACCATCGAACCGAAGGTTCGCGGTTCGCGGTTCGCGGTTCACGGTTCGACGTGAGGTCGGACCTTCGGTCCGTTGTGGTTACAATTCTTTTCCAATTTATTCGGGATAGGCTTTATGCTGAGGAGCCTGTTCGGTTGAGGGTTTGTCCGCCGCGTTTCCGGCCGGGGACACGTCCCCGATGACTGGGGACATGTCCCCGATGGCTGGGGACACGTCCCCGACGCCTGGGGACATGTCCCCGATGACTGGGGACACGTCCCCGACGCTTGGGGACATGTCCCCGATGACTGGGGACACGTCCCCGATGACTGGGGACACGTCCCCGAAGGCTGGGGACATGTCCCCGATGACTGGGGACATGTCCCCGATGACTGGGGACACGTCCCCGATGGCTGGGGACACGTCCCCGATGGCTGGGGACACGTCCCCGATGGCTGGGGACACGTCCCCGAAGGCTGGGGACATGTCCCCGATGACTGGGGACATGTCCCCGATGACTGGGGACATGTCCCCGA
>JAISRW010000015.1 GCA_031273405.1 Treponema sp. | reverse complement strand
GGCCAGGATTTTGCGGTTGTAATAGTCAACCATATTCGGCGGATGTATGGCCGGTCATAGGCTGTAATTCCTCCGCCGATAATTCCCGGCGCATACGGGAAACGTAGGTGTACCGCAAGGAATGAGGCGCAAGTTTCCGTCCGTTTTTGACATAAATGTCCTGTTTTAGGTAATCGGTATTTTTAAAAACAGGGAAAGGGGCTGGATTTTTCCCCTCTTTTATGACTTTTTTCGCCTCAAGCCTTGTTTTTTTAAGATCGATAGCCAGCCCTGCCTTTATCAGGGTCTGGTCAAAGACAGCCTCGGCATATTCACTTCTAAGGGGTTTCCCCTTTTCTTTGCTAAAGACAAAATCATCCGGGTCTAATCCTCATTCCGGTCAAGATAATCCCGCATCTTTGTGAGGGCCAAATCGGCTAAAAAAACGATTCTGAATTTGGGATTATCCGGGGTTCCTTTCTTGTTGTAGTCGGAAGCTTTTCCCATCGAGCCGGAGGTTCGCACTAACCGAGTTTTGGGAAAAGCTCTAATAATACCATTTTTTGACGGTTTTCCCGTTTTTTAACTTTTTTGCCTTTTTAAAAACGTGGTAATCCATAGCTCCTCCTAAAGAAACTTAACCTTTACTTGACCTCCCGGCGCCCCGCCGGAAAGTCAAATATTGTAAGTTGTTATAATATAAGGATTTACGGATGGAGAATGGGGGATTCGAACCCCCGGCCTATAGATTGCGAACCTATCGCTCTACCAACTGAGCTAATTCCCCATTTGCATAATGCCTGATCCTGGTTCCGGACAAGCAAGCCGCTTCCCTGAACCTAAGTTCCGGAACACCACCATCTTAATTTAGAACGGAAACCGAAGTTTAGTCAAGCCATCGCCCGCCGCCTTATGAAGGGCCGCTAAAACGGAGAAGGGAGGAGCGCCGGCTTTGCCGGACCCATCCGGGGGGCTTAGTCCATTACGGTCACCTTGACCGCCTTGTACCGGGGCGCTTCCTCGCGCTTGCTGCGGGGGGCGTCCTCTTCGCGGGTATACTTCACCTTCATGCCGGCCTGGATCTCGGAGAAATCGCGGTTCGTGATGGAACTGTAATGAAAGAACACGTTGTTCGATTCCTCGTCCCTGATAAAACCGAAGCCGTTCACGTTGATGGTAAGGATGGCCGATTCGTACTCGTCAGGCTGTTCCGGCGGAACCTCCACCGCCGCAGGAAAGCCGGGCAAGGCAGGGTCTTTTTCCACGGTCCTGTCGGGTACGAAAAGGTTTCTGATGAACTCGTTGTTGGACTGGTTTATATGCTGGTCCATGAAAACAGGATGAAAGACTTCTTCCATAAGCTGGCGGGAGGTCTTTGTCTCGACCGGATACCCGTCCTCGTTGTGATAGGCAAAGTCCCAGCACAAAAGGACTACCTGGGTCCCCAGGGTATGGAGCTTGCGGACCAGGGGGACATAATCGCCGTCCCCGGCCACCAGCACCAGGATATCGAAGTGCTTGTAGATGGAAAGCTCGTAGGCTTCAAGGGCAAGCCACACGTCAATGCCCTTCTCCTGGGCCGTGTTGCTGTCTCCCACATAGCGCAGGGGCAGGTAGTGGGTGACAATATTCTCCCGCATCAGGATATCCTCGAAGACACGCTCGCTCTGGACCTTCTCGCCCAGCTCCCTGGCCGAAGAGCGGCCCTTGAAATAATGGGCCTCGATAATCTGGCACTGGCGCTTGTCCATCTTTGTCAGCCTCGCCACTTCGTTCCTGATAAAGTCCTGCAAGCCCGAGATACTGATCCGCGCCTTTCTTTCATGCTCGTATTTGTAGTAGTTGCTGACCTTGTAAAAATAATATCCGTCGTAGAATATGCCTATGCGCAGAATATCCAAAAATTTCTTCTCCATGCCTATGCCGCCTTCATGAGCGGGCTTTCCCGCCGGACCCCGGCCGCGCCGGGTTTTGGAAAAGCCTCAGTATTTTTCCTTTATCTCTACCTTGCCCACGCTTCCTGAGGATTTTATCTCCCTGGCCAGGGAAGCGATATCCGAGGCGCTGGGTATCCTGACCAGGAGGCGGAGCTTGGTTCCCTTTTCTTTGGAACCCTGGTTCACGTCTACCGACTGGATCTGGATGCCCGCGCTTTTTATGATATCCAGGGTTTCTTTCGTGTCCGGGCTGTTGTTTTTATAGGAAATTTCCAGGAGCTTGAAGCGCTCGGTGGGGAAGATGCGCTTTTCCAGCATGCCCAGCAGTATCAGGGTGACCAGGCTCAGCGTCTCGGCCACGGCGGCGGCGATAAACATGCCCCCTCCGATGGTCAGGCCCACGGCCGCCACAAACCAGAGGGAGGCGGCGGTGGTAAGCCCCCGCACATTGTTGCCCAGGCGGATGATAGCCCCGGCGCCCAGAAAGCCTATGCCCGAGACAACCTGGGCCGCGATGCGGCCGGGGTCGCCGTTCTTCATGTCCGTGAAGGTCTGGGGCAGCCATATCGACAGAAGCATCAGCAGGGTGGCCCCCAGAGCGATGAGGATGTGGGTCCTCAGCCCCGCCACCTGCCGCCTGCTGGACCGCTCAAAGCCTATGATCGCCCCGGCGGTAAAACCCAGAACCAGGCGGAAGATAATATCAAACTCGGTTAACGAAGAGGATCCCATAATCAGATCAACCCCTTTATAAGTCTTTTTATCGATTCGGCGAAGACCTTTTCGCCCTCCCGGACCAGCCGGACAAAGCCGTCCTCCGCGCCGCCGGCCACGGCCCGCATTTCCTCGCCGTTCCTGTAGGTAATCCCCCTGAAAGGATCGTCGAAGTCCTTGGCCCGGCTCGCGTACACCTGCCCGCTTATCCAGCTTCTGGTGCGCACGAGGGTTTCAAGTTCCCCGATAAGGGCCTCCCGGCTTTCCAGGGGATGGGCGGCGGCCTTGGGAAAGAGGAAGCGGTAGATTTCCCAGCCCTGCCGGGCCCTGTCCAGGGGATAGGCGGCGGCCATCCCGTCGTAATAAGCGTGGATCCCTTCCCAGGAGGCGGCCTCCCCCTCCCGTATCCTCCGGCGCAGTTCGTCCACCCTGAAGGCCGGGGCTATCTGACCCCCCAGGTTGACCCATTCCCGGGCTCCGCCTCCCATTTCCGCCGCCAGTTCACCGTAGCTGGGGGCGGGCCGGGAGAGGAGGTAGCCGGCCAGGGACTTGGCCGCGTAATACCGGAGCATCTGCCGGTAGGCCTGGCAGGCCCTCCGGGGCTTGAGGACCACCGCCCCCCGCCGCCGTCTTTCAAGCCCTTCGGCGGGGACCGAGTCTTCGCCCTCCGGGAGGTCCCCGGCGGGGAGCTCGTATTCCGGGTCCCCCTCGTCCTCCCCCTGTGCCGGGCTTTCCGCCGGGAGGCCCGCCGCGGCCATCCACCGCTCCAGGAGGGCCAGGGCCCCGACGATTTCCTCCGCCGTGTCCGGGGCGAGATAGTCGGTCTCGATATGCTGGTTCTTTATCTTCCGCCTGTCCCTGGCGGCGGCCTTCCAGGAATTCCGCTCCAGGGCGTAGAGGTTATAGATCCAGAAATAGGCCGGCATGACCTCCAGCCTGTCCAGGCGGGTGTTGTTGTTCACCAAGGAGAAAGGGAGCTTGATGTCAAGCTCCCTGGGGTAATCCCCCTTGGCGATCAGGACGAAGCTGGCGAAGCGGCTCGGATGCTTGAGGGTCACCGAGAGGCCCGGCCAGAAGCCCCGGCCCGCCCGGAGTTCCCCGTCGTTGGCCCGGCTGTTGTGGTTGCTCCCGATGGTGGCTCCCGCGGCCATGTTGCTCATCCCCTGAACGAGGCTGGCGATAAGGAAGGAATTGTTGTGGTGCTGCTCGTGGACCGGAAAGATGAGATTGTTGAGAATCTCGCAACAGGACACGGTGGAGTTGTCCCCCAGGACTGAGTGAATGAGCCGGGCCCCGTATTTGAGGCTGCAGTTCCGGCCCATGACGAAGCGCACCGCCTTGGCGCCGTAGAAGGCGCGGCAGCCGTATCCCACGATGCCGTTGATCATCTCCACCCCCTCCCCTATCTGGGTCGGCTCGGTTTCGGAAGAAAGGACGCTGATGTTTTTGAGCTTGTTGGCCCCCTTGATATAGGCCCCCTCGCCGACAAAGACGTCTTTGATGATCCGGCAGCTCTTGATCACCGAGCCCGCCCCCACTTCCCCGTAGGCCCCCCGCCGCCCGCCGTAGCTTTTCTGGGTTATAGCCTTGAGCCTTTCGCCCAGTTCACGGTCGTCCCGGTAGGCGGCCCAGAGGAAGGCGTCCGCCGGGAGCATCGCCGCGAAGGGCAGCACCGAGCGGCCCCCGGCTTCGTTCATCACGTCTATCCACACCCGGACCTCCTCCCCCTCGCCGTCCTTGACGACGCCGTTGCCGAATTTGGCGTGGTTGGTGGCCTGCATCTCGTCGATCCTGGAGAGTATGCAGCGCTCCCCGATGATATAGTGGGAAATATAGCCGCAGTCCCTGACGGCCGTGCCGGGGCCTATGTCGCAGGAGATGACGGTACTGTTCCAGATCCCTGCGGGGACGGTGAAATCGTGGTGTTTGAGGAGGGCCTCCTCCAGGGCTCCCAGGCGCACGAGGCCGTAAAAGGCCGAATTCCCTATAAGGGAAGGGTCGAAGGGGTCGCTCACCAGGAAATCGTCCCAGGAGGGGCAGCGGTTGCCGTTCTTGACCAGCACCTCGACCTCCCCGGGCCTCAGATGCCGCCGGCCGTCCCCCCCCGCCCGGCTGTCCCGCAGCCAGTATTCGTCCCTGCCCTGGGGGATGTATTGGGGAGGAATAAAATCATAGCCGTACCTTTTCGAGGGCAGTATAACCGTTTCTTTCATCAGTCGAATAATCCTATTCTACCGCCTTTCCCGTGCACGCTCAAGAGCTTGTTTTGCGTTAACATGATTCGGGTTCATGCGCAGCACGGCTTCAAAATCCGCGGCGGCCTGGGCGTAGCTGCCTAAGCGGTAGTATGCGTTTCCCCGGTTGTTATAGGCTTCGACAAAATTCGGGTTTATCCTGAGCGCCTGGGTATAATCGGCGATAGCCAGGTCATAGCCGCCTTTGCCGTGGTATGCGAGCCCCCGGTTGTAATAGGCGGCCGCATCATCCGGGTTTATTCTGAGCGCCTGGGTGTAATCGGCGGCGGCCCGGTCATAGTCGTACTTTCTGCTGTATACGGCTCCCCGGTTGTAATAAGCGCCGGCGTCATCCGGGTTTATTTTGAGCGCCTGGGTGTAATCGGCGGCGGCCCGGTCATAATCGCCCTTTTTGCTGTATACGGCTCCTCGGTTGTGATAAGCGCCGGCGTCATCCGGGTTTATTCTGAGCGCCTGGGTGTAATCGGCGGCGGCCCGGTCATAATCGCCCTTTTGGTAGTATGCGAGCCCCCGGCTGTTATAGGCTTCGGCAAAATCAGGGTTTATCCTGAGCGCCTGGGTGTAATCCGCGGCGGCCCGGTCATAATCGCCTTGCTGGTAGTATGTGTTTCCCCGGTTGTAATAGGCTCCGGCGTCATTCGGATTTATCCTGATCGCCTGGGTGTAATCCGCGGCGGCCTGGGCGTAGCCGCCTTGTTGGTAGTATGTGTTTCCCCGGTTGTTGTAGGCTCCGGCGTCATCCGGGTTTATCCTGGGCGCCTGGGTGTCATCGGCGGCGGCCTCGTCCAATGGGCCTTCGGCGCGGCGGTCCAGGGCGTTTTCCGTTGCCCCGGGTGCGCCCTCCCCCGAAGGCGTTCCCGCGCACCGGGCGAAACATAAAAAAACCGCGAAAGAAACGACAAATCCCCATGGTAACCGGCGCTTCATATATCCGCTCCTTTTTGATTCGTTGCGAAGGGTACATACCCTGCGTCAAAATACCTTGTGAGAACAACATACCCCGCCGAACCGCAGGTTCGAGCTTGCCCCGAGGTTGTTGATCCTTATGTAACGCACGGGCGCCCCCCTGCTTTGACCCCAAAACAATGTATACCCTCCGGAGCTTTTCCCATGGAACCGGAGGTTCGCTCTAACCGAGTTTTAGGAAAAGCCTCACGGAATAACCGCGCTCAGTATTGGGCCGAAGGGGCCTTGGCCTTCTTCGCCGCCTTTGCCGTTTTCGTAGCGGAGGCAGAAGTAGACGGTTTTGCCGGAACTGCCGTCGAAGTTGAAGCGGTGCTTTTTGCGGCGGGTAAAGACCGAGTGGGGAAGATCGTCGCCGGTTTGGGGGGCGGCGGTGATGCGGCCTTTGGCGGTAGCGGCGTCGAGGATGCCGTAGTGGATGCGCACGCCGTAGTCGCTGCGTCGGTCGGGGACGGCCCCTGAGACGGGGCGGATCTTTTGCAGTTCCACCAAATGAATTCCGGGGAAGGTAAGATCCGCCTCCGCCTGATTCACGGGTTTCGGCACAGGCGTTTTGACGAGATCGGGATTATGGAGGCCCATGGCCGTCCGGTCTTCGTTGGTTACCGGGGGGAACATGAGGTATTGCTGGACGAAGGGCCGGATGACCTGCTCGGCGGCTTTTTTCGCGTCGTTTTTGGCTTCCGTTTCCACCGGCGTGTGTGGGCCGATGGTTTGGCTGTAGGCTGTGTACCACGCGGTGTAGGCGTCGGCCATGGCCGTTCGGGCCGGGGCGAGGATGTGCGTCCACTCCGGGGTTTGTCCGTCGCATTTTTGGGCGACGTACTGGTTCATAAACTTGAAAAACCTGTCGAATTCCGCGCTGTTTGAAGGGATGTAATCTCTTCTTGCCATACCATATCTCCTTTCTTATGGTTTTTGGCGGCTTTTCCGCCTCTTTGGGGAAGCCCCCGGTTAATTGGGAACCGGCCCCCGATGATTGGGGACACGTCCCCGACGGCCGGGGACACGTCCCCGATGGTTGGGGACACGTCCCCGACGGCCGGGGACATGTCCCCGA
>JAISRW010000269.1 GCA_031273405.1 Treponema sp. | reverse complement strand
GGACCCCGGGGAAATAGAAGGGTGCTTTATGAATTGGGTGCGGGCTATCAAGCGGGAATATACGCGGGAAATCGCGGACTGAAAGTCCGAAGCGATAGACGGGAAGACGGTGCGGGGGCACTTCAAGAGCGGGGCGAAGGCGCCGCATCTGGTAAGCGCACGGGCGGCGGAGAACCGGCTGGTATTCGGGCAGGTGAAGACGGAAGAGAAGAGTAACGAGATAACGGCGATACCGGCTTTACTGGAGAAAGCGGCGCTAGAAGGGTGCGTTGTGACGATAGACGCGGCGGACTAAAGTCCGAGGGGTGTCAGCACAAAATAGCGGAACAGATCGTGGGGAAGAAGGCGGATTATCTGTTTTCGCTGAAAGGGAACTCGGACGTACCGTCCGCGGAAAGCCTGCATGAGGACGTGAAGGAGTACTTTTCGGGGCTGGATTTCTCGGCGCCGGGGGGCGGAGACCGGCATATCCGATTCAATTCGGCCTCGAGCCATGACGAGGGGCACGGGCGGATAGAGGACCGGGATTACGCGGTGAGCGATGATGTGGGGCGGCTGATTGAACGGCGCCCTGACGGGAAGAGCATAGGTTCCATAGGGATGGTGGAATCCAGCCGTGAGGAGAAGGGAGAGACGGCGATAGAGCGGCGGTTTTTCGTACCGGGCCTTGAGGCGGATGCGGAACTGTTTGCGAAAGGGGTGCGCGGCCATTGGGGGATTGAAAACTCGCCGCATGACGTCCTTGACGTGGCGTTTGGGGAGGACGGCTCCCGGCTGAGGAAAGACAAGGGGCCTGAGAACATGGCAATTCTGAGGAAACCGGCCTTAACGGCAGCCCGTGCCGACAACGAAACGAAGAGCAGCATCATAGGCCGGAGGAAACAAATGGCTTGGTCTAATGATTATCTTGAACGGCTCCTTTTTCAATCGTCTCTGGTCTCAAATACCACCGATTCGGGGTAATTTATATGCGCTGGCCCTGAAGCATAGGGGTTAAACCCTGTCCCCCGCATGGGGAGCAAACTGGGTAAAATGCTTCAGGAAGGTAAGCTTTACGGTGCCCACAGGACCGTTCCTGTTTTTTGCCACCACCAGTTGGACCTCCTGCCCTTTCTCCACGGATTGCTCTTCCATGGTTTTATCCAGTTCCCGATCCCTGTTGATGAACAAAACCATGTCCGCATCCTGTTCTATGGCCCCCGAATCCCGAATATCCGCCAGGCTGGGTTTTTCCTTTTCCGCCTCCCTGCGGAGTTGGGAGAGGGCCACAACAGGAATATCCAGGTCCCGGGCAAGCCCCTTAAGGGACCGGGAAATTTCGGAAATCTGCTCGTGCCGGGGAATCTGATGGTTATCCGAAGTGATGAGGCCGATGTAGTCAATAAAGATGATCTCAACTTTTTCCTGGGTCCTGAGCATCCGGGCCATGGCCGTAATGTCAAGATTGGTCATGTGGGGGGTGTCCACGATATAAAGGGGAGCGTGATTGATAAGATCCGCGGCGCTAAAAATCTTATGGTATTCGGAAGCCTCAAAGAACCCGGTCCTGAGTTTGTGGGAATCTATCTTTGCTTCCGCGGAAATAAGGCGGAGCATCAGAGACTGATCCGACATTTCCAGGGAAAAGAAGGCGGCGGGTATCTGCTTGCGGAGAGAAATATTGGCCGCCATGGTCAGGGCTATGGCGGTCTTGCCCATTCCCGGCCTGGCGCCTATGACAATGAGCTCCGCCGGCTGGAAGCCCGAAGTTATCTTGTCCAGGTCATCAAAACCTGAAGGAATCCCCGTATACAGGGCTTTGGAATTATAGACCTTATCAAGGTATTTAAACGTAATCCCTATGGTCTCTCCGGCTTTTTTGTAGCTAAAAATCCGTCGGGTGTCGCTTAAGGCAAAAAGCCTCTGCTGGCTTTCTTCCAGGAGGCTTTTGGGATCGGCGGTTTCGTCATAGGCCCTGCTGCCGACTATGCCCGCGGTGTGGATAAGCCCCCGCCTTAAGGAGCAGCCCCGGACAATCTGGGCATAATAATCCGCATTGGCGCTGGAAGGCACTGTATGGGTAAGAGAAGCTATATAGTCAATTCCACCGGCCTCGTCAAGTTTGCCGCTCTTTTCAAGTTCCCCCTTTATGGTGAGGAGATCGGCCTTGTGGCCCGAGGCAACCAGATCTAAAATAGCGTCGTAGATCCGTTTATGGGCAGGGCTGTAGAAATCTTCGCTCTGGAGATACTGCCGAGCCACAAGGACCGCGCTTTCATCGATAAGCATGGCTCCGATGGTGGCCCGTTCGGCATCGTCGTTATGAGGAGGTATCCTGCCTCCGCCGCCCGCCGCCATAAAGGCTCCGCGTCACAAACCCGGGGAAACGGCTATTCCTCCCCAGCGGGAGTTTCGCCGCCTCCTTCCCGGAGGGCAGTTTCCGCCGAAGCTTCCGCGGCGGTTTGGTTGGGAGTTTCGGCGGGAGTTTCCGGGGGAGCTTCAGCCGCCGCTTCCCCGGAAACCGCCTCCTTCTCCGCGGCGGCCAAAGCCTCCGGACTTCCGGCTTCCCGCCGCCGCCGGCCTCCCCGGGCGGGAATTTGGGATCTGGCCTCGGTTTTGACCTCCTGTCCCAGCACGGTAACGGTGATTTCCGCGGCGGCGCTTCCGTAGAGTTTGACGGTGACCTTGTATTTGCCTATGCTCTTAAAGCTGGTTCCCGCAAGCTCAATCCGTTTCCGCTCGATCTGATAGCCCTGCTTGGCCAATTCGTCGGCCACGGTCTGGCTGGTAACCGCTCCGTAGAGCTTTCCGTTGGCCCCGGCGGACATGGTGATTTCCAGATTCAGGCTTTCCAGTTTTTCTTTAAGCCCCGCGGCGTCTTTCCGTTTGTCCTCTTTGCGCTTTTCGATCTCTTCCCGGCGGCTTTCAAAGAGTTTGACAGTCCTTTCCGTATACGGAAGAGCTATGTTGCGGGGAAAAAGATAATTCCGCGCATAGCCCCGGGCTACATCCTTTACATCCCCCTCTTCTCCCAAGGGAGAAAGATCCTGGTTCAAAATAACTTTCATTCACAAGCTCCTCTAGATACTTTAGGTAAAAGCATCGTTATGACTGATTTCCGTTCCCCTACGGAAACGGTTCCGGACAAAGAAGGCGAACGCGCCGCCTTCACGCCCCCGGAGTTGAGGGCGGCCCTGAGATTTTCGGCCTCCTGAAAGGCGCCCAGTTTTCAGCGATACCCAAAAGGATAATAAGCCCCAGGAAGATCGCGTTGATTCCGAAGCTAAGAAGCAGTATTATCACTAGTCCCGAAAGCAGCAAACGCCGCAAAGGCGGAACCGACGGTCCGGTAAGAAAATACTGGATTATCCCCAAACCCTGAGCGAAATAAAGCATACAGCATAAGGTTAAAATATTCCAGCCCAGGATCTCCCCGCCGCCCAGCCCCGCGGCCCGGCTTGCCAAAATCAGGAGGAGAGAGGAAGAGAAAACCCAGATCAAAAAAAAGGGAGCATGAAAAGAACGCATGCCGCCGGCCCTGTTCCGCCTGCGGAAAACTCTGGCCAGGGTCAGGCTGATATGGCGGTTCGCAAAGAAAATGAAAACGCACAGAGCCAGAGCGCCGCCCCTGGTCAGCGTCATTTTAACGGTCTCGAGGATAAAATCCGCTGTCAGGGATTCCAGCATCGCCTTTTGCACCACATCGGAACCGGAAGAAAGGTACAGGGACTTTATCGCCTCAAGCTGATTTTTGACATACCCGTAAAAAGCCTCGTTGTCCAGGAGATGGAAAAGAACGCCCAAAACAAGGAGCGCACAGACGGAAGAACCCGCGACAAACCTTGCGATTCCCGGAAGCCGGAAAAAGCGGCCCTTCCCCTGAAAAGGAGAGAGGATCCATAAAAACACCGAGGCCGTCACGGCAAAATAGAAAAATTCCCAGGTTATTTCCCCCCAGGGCAGGGAATTGGAAAGGACAAGACTTAAACTTATCAGGCTGTTCCCGGCAACCGCGAAAAAAAGCGCGGCCCAGCCTGTTTTGGCGTTATATCCCGCCGCCGCAAATCCCAGGGGGGCCAAAAAAAAGAACATCAATATTCCGGTCCTGATAAAAAAGACGCACAAAACCGCCCCTATCAGGGCAGGAATCGGCAAAACTTTAGAAGACCTCCAGGCGGAATTTTCGGACCACAAGATAGCGACTATTCGGCCACAAAAGGAAGAAGGGCAATGATCCGGGCCCTCTTGATCGCCAAAGCCAAGGCGCGCTGGTGTTTCGCGCAGGTCCCGGTGATCCGCCGGGGCAGAATCTTTCCCCTCTCGGTGATAAACCTGCGCAGGGTATCCGGGTCTTTGTAGTCGATCTTCAGCTTTTGGACGCAGAATTTGCAAACCTTCTTCTTGAAATAGACCTTACCCTTACCGCCTCTGCCGCTATCGCCGTCACGGCCGTCTATACCTCCGTCCATCCCCCTATCCTGCCGGGGAGGACGCTCTCCTCCGCTTATATATTTCTCATCTGACATAGTTTACTCCTAAAATAAAAAAAGTTGTTTGCCCCGGCAGCCTGTTACGCGAAAAGAAGCGCAAACGCAGCGGGCCGCTAAAAGGGAATATCATTGGCAAAGCCGTCGTCCCTGGCCGGAGGAGGCGCCTGGTCTCCGCCTTCGTTTCTCGGCTGATAAGTTTGACCGCCGTAGGTTCCGCCCTGGCCGCCGCCGGAAGCCCCGCCCCCGGGGTTTCCCCCCAGAAGCTGGATATTGTCCGCCACAATCTCGACCCTGGAACGGTTCTGACCATCCTGCTGCCAGCGATCCTGGCGGAGTTGGCCGTCAACCCCAACAGTTTTGCCCTTTAACAGATATTGATTGAGAGCTTCGCCCTGGCGGCCCCAGAGGACCACGTCAAAATAATTGGCCTCGTCCTCCCATTGATCCCCGTTTTTCCTGCGGCGGTTTATGGCTACGGAAAATTTGCATACCGCCTGACCGCCTGAGGTGTATTTAAGCTCCGCGTCCCGGGTAAGCCTGCCTGCCAGAACAACACGGTTAATATCGGCCATAACCTTTATTCCTCCGCTTTGACAAAGAGATACTTGAGGAGATTGGCGTTGAGTTTGAACACCTTATCCAGAATTATCAGTTTTTCCGGATCCGCTTTGATGATAAAAAGAACGTATTTTCCGCGCCGTCTTTTTTTGATTTCATAGGCTAGGTCTCTATCGCCGACTTCGTCGGTTTTTTCGATCGCCACCCCGTTGTTCCCGAGGTCGTTTAAGAGCTTTTCCCGGCCCGCTTTGTGCAGGTCTTCTTCCAAAGGGAAAATAACTGTCAGTTCGTACTGACGCATAGGTCCTCCTTACGGACAAAAGGAATCATCCGCCGCTCCGGGCGGATTCCCCGGGTCCGTTCCGAAAAATCCCGAAACGGACAAAGAGGTTTATATACTATAACCGATCCTGTTTTTTTATTCAAGTGAGGGTGAGGCAAAAAAAATCCAGCGGTTTTACTTTTGAGTCCCCTCCGAAAACCGACGGTTCAAACGGCTGACAGTGAAGCGCAGGACAGAAAACGGAGGAGTGCCAAAAAAGCATCCTCAGTCCCGGCCCCTATCCCTCCTACCCGCGCCGCTATCCGGCGGAAGTTTACCCATAAGCACCGTGAAATTGCCCACATTCTGTGCTTCGCTAGCCCACGGTAGCGGCTTTTGTCCGCACGGTAGTGATAGCCCAGCCGGAATATCGTCGCCTCCACATTGTTCCGCATGTTTTTCTCTTCTTTCGGCAGCGTTTCCACTCTTTTACGCGTCAGGCTCGTTTCAACAGCTTCTTCCGTAAACGACCACCGCCTAAAGGCGGTGGGTTTTTTAGCGGCTGAAAGCCGCATTGGGGCTAAAGCCCCCTAAAATGTCCTTTTGCTAAAGCAATCTAAAGTTGGTGGTGATCCAGAAAGTATGATAGGCCGTCAAACAAAGCCGTAATTGATGTAAAAGAAAGCTATGTCAAATGCCTTCAAGTGGTTATACAGCTTCTTTGAAAAACAACAGGTCCGA
>JAISRW010000222.1 GCA_031273405.1 Treponema sp. | reverse complement strand
CTTCCTTCCTCAGGCTCCTGGGGGAGGGACACTCCAAGGCAGGCTGAGGCGGTCCTCAGCTTGTCAAGGTTTTCCCGTATATGCTTGTAAGCGGCCTCGTCCATCGCCCTGGCTTCCGCGGATTCGTCTTCCTTCAGGTGCATCAGGGCCAGTCGGCCGAGAAACTCGATCACCCCGTCGGCATCCCTGGTCAGGACCGTAAGTTCGAGGCGCTTCATCTTCCGGGGCCGCAGTCCCGCTCCCAGGGGGCGTCTTCCATTATGGGTCATCCTTCCACCTCCAGAAGACCGAACACATCCCGGCTGGACATACCCATACCCAGGCCTTCGGCATCGCTGGTAAGGATATCTTCTTCAAACTGCTTGAGCTTGATAAAACAAAAAACCGTATCCAAGGAAAAAGGATGAACCCTGAAATGCTTCCGCGCCAGGCGGTAGAGGTACGCCGAGGCGGCGTTCTGGAAATACCGGGGGTCCACCTGCCATTGGCCGCCCCTCTCGGGATTGAGAAATTGGGCCCAGCGCCAGGAAGACCATCCGGCCCTGGTTTCCAGGGGGAGTTCCAGGCAGTCATAGGCATCCTGGGCCAGGGAGCGTTTCTTCCCGGCCTGTATGTCCAAGAGGTGCGATTTAACCTCCTCGGAAGGCTTCCTGTAATAGCTGCGGAGCCTGAGAACCCAGCTCGAATTCCGCAGGGAGATTTCATCGGCCAGGATCAGTTCCGCCGCCTGTTTGTCTTTTTTGGGAAGGGAAACGAGGGATTTCCAGAGCCCTGCGTAGTAATGCCGGTCCAGTTGGGTTTGCAGGGAGATTCCCCCTGTTTCAGTTTTGAGGTTCCCGTTTTTGTCAAGAAGGAATTCGAATTCCGACCCCCTGATCATGGCGGCAATATCGGGCCACTTTTCAAATTTTACCCTGTTGAACCTGCCTATATCGGTAAAGGCCGGCCTTTTTGTTTCTCCCGCGGCGGAGGCGGTAAGGGTGCTCTTGAGATCCGAGTACTCGTAGCTCCTGACCAGGAGAGAAAGGAATTCCGGGGGGGAGGAAAAACAGTCTACAATGGCGATTATGGATTTGGCGGCCCGGTTTATGAGCCTGTCTTCCAGATCGGACAAAAGCTCTTTTTCGGGGAGATCCCGGGAGGAACCGGGAAACACCAGGCGATCCAGTTCGGAGAGCCGGGAAACGGCGCCGAGGCCGGCCATTCTCCTGCCTATGAAGGACTTGCCGATGATCCCGCAGGCCTTGGCATAAGCGTAAGCCCGTTCCCCAGCGCCCGGCATCCTATTTCTCCCTAACGAGAAACCGTTCCGCCAGGGCAGAAAAGGCCCCCCGATCCACCGGCACGGCTCTGAGGCTTTTGCGATAAGTGTCAAGCCGCCCTTTATAATCCGCCTTGACCGCCGCGATTTCCGAGGCATAGGCGGCTTCCAACGCGGCCGTTTCCGAGGCATAGGCATCATCGTGGCGGGCGCGGCTCCGCTTTTCACCTTCGGCAACCCGACGGTCCGCTTCCGCCTGGGCGTCGTCTACCAGGGCCGCCGCTTCGGCCTCCAGATCCAGAAGATGCCGCAGGAGTTCCCTGTCCGCCGGAAGACCGGCTGTTTCGGCTCCGGGGGGCGTTGGCTGGGGCGTGTCCTTAGGCAAAATTGCTGTATCCATATAAACCTATTCCGAGGCGAGAAAAATATCCTCGTATTTCTTAATTACCCCGTTGGCGCCCTGGGCGTCGTTTTGGGCTACAAGATCCGTATAGAACTGGGGGTTGTCCAGCAGTCCCGCCAGGCGCTTTAAAAGCCTGAGATGCTTTTCCGAGTCTTTTTGGGGCGCCATGAGCATGAACAAAAGGTACACCGGCTGCCCGTCCAGGGCGTCATAATCGATTCCCGTTTTGGAAATCCCCAGCACTCCCCGGAGGGTTTCGATGGCATTGGTTTTCCCGTGGGGAATAGCCATGCCCTTATGGATGCCTGTCGACATTTTGGCTTCCCGCTCTCTGAGGGCTTCCAGAATCTCCTCCCGGGCATTGGACTTTTTAACCTGACAGAAATGATCCACCAGCTCTTCAAAAACTTCGTCTTTATCTTCCGCTTCAAGCCCGATTTTTATCAGCTCCGGCGGGAACACTTCGTACAGGTACATTACACCCGACCCCTAATTGGACACTTCGGCGCCGGCCGCTTCTCCGGCGGGAAGATCCGCTTCGGACTGAAGCTCCTGGGCGGGAAGTTCCGCCGGGGGGGGATCATCGTCCAAAAACCACTCGGAATTGGCCTCCGGGGCCAGTCTCCGGGCCTCAGCCTCCACCCCCGAACCGGTTGGACTGCGGTTTAGCAGGGCCAGCCCCAGGCTTATGATCAAAAAGAGGGCGCCCAGGACCGTGGTTGCCCTGGTCAGGACATTGCCCGAACGGGAACCAAAGGCCGATCCGCTGCCGCCGGCGAAAATTCCGCCCAAGCTGTCTCCTTCTTCGTTCTGAGCCAAAACCAGAAGGATCAGGAGAATCGCCGCAATGATAAAAAACACCAACAATATTATTCCCAGTACACTCATTTACCAAACTCCGTCAATTCCGCAGACTATCACATAAAGCTCTTCAAAATTAGATATTTCGAAAACACATCCTGTAATTATACAAAACAGCCAGAACTTGTTCAAGCCTTGAAAAATTACCAGGATTAAAGAAAAACCACTGACCACACAGACCTCACGGACAAAAGCGGGATTCCGAATAAAAGTCCGTGGTGTCCGTGTGGTCAGTGGTTAAAATTCTTCTAAACCGCCTCAGCCGAATTTGGCGATTGGCGTGAAGGTCTCCGCCTTGAGGGCCGCCCCGCCTACCAGGGCGCCGTCTATGTCTTCCATGGCCATGAGTTGGGCGGCGTTTTCGGCTTTTACCGAACCGCCGTACTGGATGACAATCTGCCTGGCCGCCTGGGGGCCGTAGAGTTTTTCCACCACCCCCCGCACAAATTTGTGGATGGCCTGGGCGTCTTCGGGAGTGGCGGTTTTGCCCGTGCCGATGGCCCACACAGGCTCATAGGCGATGGTAACCCTGGAAAGTTCCTCAAGGGTTACGCCGGCAAGGCCCTTCTCGGTCTGGCGTTTGCAGACCGCCTGGGCCTTCTTTTTCTCCCGCTCGTCCAGGGTTTCGCCTATGCAGAGAATCACCTCAAGGCCGTGCTTGAGGGCGAGCTTCACCTTCCGGTTGATGAGGGCGTCGTCTTCCTTGTAGATATGCCGCCTTTCGCTGTGGCCGAGGATTACCGCGACTACCCCCAAGTCTTTGAGCTGGAGCACCGAAACCTCACCGGTATGGGCGCCCTGTTCTTCAGAGGCCATGTTCTGGGCGCCCAGGAGTATGTTGCTCCCTTTGAGGATCTCCGCCACGGTTTCCAAAGCCGTAAAAGAGGGGGCCGCCAGGTACTTGTGTTTGCCGTTTTTGAGGGATTTTACCAAGGCCGCGGCGAGCTCCGCGGCTTCGGCGCGGGTCTTGTGCATCTTCCAGTTGCCGGCGATAAAGTAGTCCCTGACCCTGGTCACTTCGATGCCCGGAAGCTTCTTCCCTTCCAGAAGTTCCAGGGAAGCGCCGCCGCCGGTGGATACGTGGCTCATTTTGGAGGCCAGGCCGAATTTGTTCACCGCCGCCACCGAGTCGCCGCCGCCCACCACGGTGATGACCCCTCTGGCGGTGGCCGCCGCCACGAGCTTGGCGACCTCTTCGGTGCCCCTGGCAAAGGCGTCGAATTCAAAAACCCCTACCGGGCCGTTCCACACAATGGTCTTGGCCTTGGCGAGGACTTCCCCGTATTTTGCCAGGGTCTTGGGGCCCACGTCCATGCCCATGAGCTTGGCGGGTATATTGGGGGAATCCACCGCCACGGGCGCGGCGGAGGCGTCGAATTTTTCGGACCCTATATGATCCAGGGGGAGGACGATCTCGGCGCCGGTTTTTTTGGCGGTTTCGAGGATCTTTTTGGCGGTTTCGATCTGGTCATCTTCGACCAGGGACTTGCCTATCTTTTTGCCCTGGGCTTTGAGGAAGGTATAGGCCATGCCGCCGCCTATTACCAGGGCGGAAGCGTTTTTGAGGAGGCTTTCGAGAACCGCGATCTTGGAAGAAACCTTGGCCCCGCCTATGATGGCCGTCAGGGGTTTTACGGGGTTCGTGACGATGGGCTCCAGGTAATTCACTTCCTTTTCCATGAGGAAGCCCGCCACCGATACAGGCACAAACTTGGCGATGGAAGCGGTGGAGGCGTGATCCCGGTGGGCGGTGCCGAAGGCGTCGTTTACAAAGATATCGCCGTACTGTGCCAGGGCCCTGGCCAGCTTGTCCCGCTCCTTGCCGTCTTTGGAAGTCTCTTCCTTGTGGAAGCGGGTGTTCTCCAGCATGATGACGGTTCCCGGTTTCTGGGAATCGATAAAGGCCTTCTTGCCGTAACAGCCGTCTTCTCCGGCAAAAACCACCGTGGCGGCCTTGCCCAGCTTCTTTTGGAGATAGGCCGCCACAGGGGCCATGCGGTGTTTGCCCTTTATATACTTATCGAGATCGAAGGGCTTACCGTCTTTTTCGGCTTTTCCTTTGGCCTTCTCCGCATCCTTGGAGGGGTCCCCCAGATGGCTCATGAGGGTGAGGGTCTTTACCCCCTGGGAGAGTATGTATTTGATAGTAGGCACGGCCGCCACGATGCGGGTATCGTCCTGTACGACCCCGTCTTTCATGGGGACATTGAAGTCTACCCGCATGATAACCCGCTTGCCCTTAAGGTCCACGGTTTTTACTGTTTTGATCATTTTATCCTCCTAAGTGAACTGGTCCAAAAGCCTTTCATGGGAAAAGCTTCCAAAAAAACACGGACCGCACCAACAACACAAACAAAAAGAGTTCGCGAAGTTCGTGAGGTCCGTGGTAACCCTATGAGCCTGTTACACTTGTAGGTTTTTATGGCTTTTTTTGCTAAAAAAGTCATAAAAACCACGATAAACGGGCTCATTACGCAGTTTGCAAGATAAAAAACCACCTTGCAGGCGGTTTTTTGAGGTTTTATGCGCGAAGCGCAACAAACTGCTATTAACGTTTGCTGTACCCTTACTTTTTCTTGGCCCCGGCGTTAACCATGTAGGTCAGGAGGGACACTACCCGGTTGGAATAGCCCCACTCGTTGTCATACCAGGAAACAAGCTTGAAGAACCTCTTTTCGCCGGGGAGGTTGTTCTGGAGGGTTGCCAGGCTGTCATAAATCGAAGAATGGGCGTCGTGGACGAAGTCGGTGGAAACCACTTCTTCGTCGCAGTAGCCCAGGATGCCTTTGAGATA
>JAISRW010000195.1 GCA_031273405.1 Treponema sp. | reverse complement strand
TTTCAAAGAGGGAATGGAGTATGCGCCGCTGCACAGGCTTGAGGCCGTCTTCCAGATCCGGAATGGCCCTGTCCTTGATAACATAGGAAGCGTATTCAAGAAAATTCTTGTCAAAAAGGGTTTTTATGTATGCCATTACCGCAATTCTATATTTTTTTCGTTATAATGTCAGTAGGAGGGGAGGGTGGAGAGAGGAGGGTGGAGGGTGGAGAGGGGGAGAGGGGAGAGGTTATAGAGAACAGGGAATAGAGAGGGGGGGGGAGGGTTATGCGGGGCAGGGCGAGCGCATTAAAATTAAGCTATAGCGCTGATTTGTCCGGTAATCCAAGACAGGTCTGAACGGAAAAGCGGCTTTTCAAATGCCCGCAGGCGGCAAAGGCCGGCAGTTCGGGGTCCGCAGGAAGCGATGAGACATAATGCCGCCGGTCAACACTCACCTCCCCATTGCGGTCCCGCGTTTCCTCTCTTCCCCGCGATGGATTTAATGCGCTCGCCCTGTTACTTATTCCCTGTTACCTTGACACAGGTTGTTGTTTTTCCCCATCATATCCCAAGTGATGAATGACAATTCTTTTACCAGATCCAACCTCGAAAGCCTGACAACCGATGAACTTGTCGGACTGGCGGATCTCTACGGCACGGATATCCCTCCCGGCCTGGATCGCTTGTTTCTCATTGAGGAATTGCTGGAAATTGCCTCGGAGAAGGAAGGCGAAGAGGAGGAAGGCCCCCTGGAAGGGTCTTGGGTCATGGAGACCGGCTTTCTCGAACCTGTACCCCTGCCCAAGCAGTACAATATCACCTTTATCGCGGTCATGATTCGGGATCCCCTCTGGGCTTTTGCTTTTTGGGAAGTCAAAGAATCGGATAAGGAAGTATTCGAAAAAGCCCCCGATTTCGGCGGCTATTATCTCAAGGTTTCCCCATGGGAAGAATCCCGCCGGAAATTTTCCCGCTCCCAAGAGGAGGGGGCATTCACGGTCCCGGTGGAAACCGGTGATACCGCCCGCTATCTGGGCTTTCCTCTCGCCGGAGAGGCCGGCTCCGGCAAAGACAGCCGGTTTAAGGTGGAACTCTGCGCCAGACGGGGGGCGGACGAAGTTGTCCTCGCCCTGTCGAGCCCCTTCAGGCTGCCGCCCCTGCCTCCCACGGGAGCGGGACAGGAGGAAAACCGAAAAAGCTATCAAAATCCCCTGATCAGCCTGTCCGGTTCCGGAGATTTCCACATTCTCCGTAATCTGGACAGACTTTCCCGCCCCAAAAAAGGCGGAAATCCCTTGGTTAGGTAAAATGAACAATCGCCCTGTTTTTGCTATTGTTCTTGATGCCCATTTGCCCTTTATCCGTCATTCGCCTGAGCCCTATTCGCTTGGGGAACGGCGTTTTTTTGAATCCCTCTCCGAAACCTACCTTCCCCTGCTTCAGGTTTTCGATCGCCTGGACGGGGATCATGTTCCCTTCCGTATGGCTGTTTCCCTTTCCCCCACCCTCTGTTACATGCTTGCCGATGAACGTCTCATCAGCCGCTATCTGGACTATACGGATAAGCGGATTGAATTCGGGGCCCGGGAGTTGGAGCAGTGTTCCGGCAATCCCCGTCTGGAGGAACTGGTTAAGCATTTCTACGATCAAACCCTGGACAAGCGGGTGCTCTTTACCGGGCGGTACGAGAAAAATATCCTGAAGGTTTTTGACTATTACCAGAGGAAAGGCCGTATTGAACTTTTAGGCACCGGTGCGACCCATGCTTTCCTGCCCTTTTTTACCCCCTATCCCGAGGCGGTCCAGGCCCAGTTTGAGGTTGCCATTGCCGCTTACCGGGGCAATTTCGGCAAGTATCCCCAGGGTTTCTGGCTTCCTGAAATGGGATGGGCGGCGGAACTGGATTCCTGGCTCCGTTCCTATAACTTTGCCTATACCCTGGTGGATACCCACGCCCTGGTATTCGCCCGCTCCTTTGCCGAAAGGGGGAGCTTCTACCCGGCAAAAACCCCTCTGGGGATTTTTGTCCTGGGGAGGGATTTTTACGCCGCCGAGGATCTGACCGCCATGGCCCGGGACCCTCTCTACCGGGACAACCGGAAGGATGCGGGTTACGAGCTTCCCCTGGACCGGGTCAGGCTTTTCCTGAGCGCCCGGGGAGGGCGCACCGGCACAGGCTATAAATACTGGGCCTCCGGGGGGGATGAGTTTTACGATCCCCTTTTAGCCTCCGAAAAGGTAAAGGAGCATGCCCGCTCCTTCCTCAAGGCCAGGGTGTCGCGGCTTAAATTGGCCGGAGAGCTGATGGCGGGGAAAACGCCCTGCTGTCTCTGCGCCATGGAGGCGGATTTTTTTGGCTCCCGCTGGTATGAAGGGCCCCAGTTCCTGGAAGCCCTGTTCCGGGAAGCCGGAAAGGCGGAGGAAATCCAGTTCATGACTCCGGCGGAATACCTTTATAAGCAGGATTCGGCGGACTTCCAGACCATGGTTCCTGAATTTTCTTCCTGGGGGACCAATGGCTACGGCGAGACATGGCTGGACGCTTCCAACGACTGGATGTACCGCCATACCCTACAGGCCCTGGAACGGATGATTGAGATAGCCGAACGGTTTCCCAATAATTCGGGCCTTAAAGAACGGATTCTCAATCAAGCGGCCCGGGAAATCCTTCTCGTCATGGGTTCCGACTGGCCCAAGATGCTTTATAAGCAGGAATTTCCCGAATATGCCCGGCGGCAGATAGAATCATCGTTACGGAATTTTACGACTATTTATGAAGCCCTGGGGAGCAGCTACATCAGTACCGAATGGCTTACCAACCTGGAACGGAAGGACAATATTTTCCCCCACATCAATTACAGGGTCTTCCGCAGGAAGCGCTAGGAGTTTGTTGCGCCTCGCGCATAAATAAGGATTCTACAACAAAAAATGCTAATGAAATAATTAAAATAGGTAAACCCCCGGCTTTGCCGGGGTGACTATAAGGGTTTGACCTTTCAGGGAGTATCAAGGATGCTCTCCTATCAGTGAACCGCTCAAAATTCAACAGATAGGAGGCATGAATAAAAGACTGCAAAAATCTATCCCATAGTGTATGGGACTGCAAGGTACCACAGCGGGCAAAGCTTTTAGGCAAGAAGATATTTCGCATCAAGGGCAGGACTGGGCAAAGAAGTTATCAAGCGATATATCCAGGAACAGGAGGCCGAAGACAAACGGCTGGACCAACTGGAAATGTTCAAAGATAACT